>JAJZQK010000321.1 GCA_021847625.1 Chloroflexota bacterium | reverse complement strand
CCGATCTTCAGGCCATCCTTCTTCACCTGGGGCACGTAACGGTCCGCCGCATCCTGGCTCAGCGCCAGCAGGAGGTCGGGCTCGGTGACCTTCGGGTAGTCGATGTCCCCGTCGCCGATGATGACCTCCGACATGCTCGGCCCCCCGCGGGCCTCCGCGCCGTAGGACTGGCTCTGGACGACGTTCTTGTTCTCGTAGATGGCAGCGGCTTCGGCAAGGATCAAGCCGGCCAGCTGCAGCCCTTGGCCACCAACCCCCGCCAGCCGCACTTCATAACGCTCGGTCACCCTTCGGCCCTCCCCACGCTCTGCTGGGCCCGGCCGACCACCTGGCTGTAGTACACCTCCGTGAACTCCGGCAAGTCGCGGTCGACCAGCACGCCCCGCAGAATCTTCCCCTCCGGGTCCTTGCCCTTGGCCACGGCCGCCGCGGGGATGGTGTTCTCGCGTTGCCACTTCAGCATATCCACCGGCGATTTCATCTGGTTCAGCCTGCCATAGGCCGTGTGGCAGTGGCTCAGCACCTCTACTACCGAGAAGCCCTTCTTCCGGAGGGCCGCCTCGATGAGCTTATCGAGTTCGGCCACGTGGTAGACGGTGCCCCGGGCCACGAAGGCCGCCCCGGCGCCCTCGGCCAGCTTGGCGATGTCGAACGGCTGCTCGATATGGCCGTAGGTCGCCGTCGTCGCCCGCGCCTCCAGGGGCGTCGTCGGCGAGTACTGCCCACCCGTCAGACCGTAGATATTGTTGTTCACGATGATAGCCGTGAGGTCGATGTTACGCCGGGCCGCGTGGATGAAGTGGTTGCCGCCGATGGCCAGGGCGTCGCCATCGCCCATGATCACCATCACCTTGAGCGACGGCTTGGCGAGCTTGATGCCGGTGGCGAAGGCGAGCGCCCGGCCGTGCGTCGTGTGCAGCGTGTTGAAGTCCACGTAGACGGGCATGCGGCCCGAGCACCCAATGCCCGAGACCATTGCGATCTCATCCTTCTCCAGTTCCAGGCGGTCGACCGCCCTGATGATGGCCCCCAGAACGTTGCCCGCCCCGCAGCCGGGGCACCAGATGTGGGGGAATTTCTTGTGCGAGCGCAGGTACTTGTGGATCATCGGCAAGCCTTGCTGCGTCATGGCTAATGCACCTCCAACGCCTGCAGGATCTGCTGGGGGGTGATCACCCCGCCGTCCGCCCGATTGACCCCCACGACTTCGGCGTGGCCCTTGGCCGCCCGCTGCACTTCGAGGAGCAGCTGGCCCCGGTTCATCTCCGGCACGACGAGGCGCCGGGCCGCGTGCGCGGCCTGCTCCACCGCCTCCTCCGCGAACGGCCAGATGGTGAGCAACTTCAGCAGGCCGACGCGCCTGCCGTGGGAGCGGGCCTCTCTCACCGCCTGCCGGGCGGCCCGGGCCGTGGAACCGTAGGCAATCACGACCATGCGGGCGTCGTCCATGAACTCGGCCTGCGTCTTCACGATGTCGGCGGTGTTCAGCTCGATCTTGCGGAATACGCGGTCGAGCCAGGCGTTGATCTCGTCGGAGCGCAGCGTGGGGAAGCCGGCGCGGTCATGGAACAAGCCGGTGACGTGGTAACGGTAGCCCTCCCCGAAGGCCGCCAGGGGCGGCACATCCGAGTCCATCTCCTCGTAGGGGAAGTACCATTCCGGCGGCACCGCCGGCTTGGGGCGCTCCAGGACCTCCACCTCGGCGAGCGGCGGCAGGACCGTCCGCTCGCGCATGTGGGCCACGACCTCGTCCAGCAGCAGGATCACCGGCGTGCGGTACTTCTCGGCCAGATTGAAGGCGCGGATGGTCTGGTCGAAGCACTCTCGCACGGAGCTCGCGGAGAGGGCGATGATCGGGTGGTCGCCGTGCGTCCCCCAACGGGCCTGCATCACGTCCCCCTGGGCAGGGGCGGTGGGCTGGCCCGTGCTGGGGCCGGTCCGTTGCACGTTTACGATGACACAGGGCACCTCCGCCGCCACGGCAAAGCCGAGGTTCTCCTGCATCAGCGAGAAGCCGGGACCGCTGGTGGCAGTGGCCGCCTTCAAGCCGGCGATGGAGGCGCCGATTACCGAGGCGATGCTGGCAATCTCGTCCTCCATCTGGATGAACACGCCGCCCACCTGGGGCAAGCGGCGGGAGAGAATCTCCGCGATCTCAGTCGACGGAGTAATCGGATAGCCCCCGTAGAACCGCAACCCAGCCGCCATGGCCCCCTCGGCCACGGCTTCGCTCCCTTGCATGAACCTTACTACTGCTAGCTCACCCACCGCTTAAACCCCCTCGTCGCCTCGTCGCGACCATCGGTCGCTAGCTGTTTCGGATACGCTGCACGATTGCCGTCGCCATGCCGGAAGTCGTCTCGTCGCCGCCGAGATCGTAGGTGACGTGCCTGCCTTCGGCGAGGACACCCGCCACCGCCGTTATCACTCGGTTGGAAGCCTCCTTCTCGCCGAGGTGCTCCAGCATCAGAGCGCCGGAGAGAATCACCGCCATCGGGTCTGCCTTGTTCTGGCCGGCGTACTTCGGGGCACTACCGTGAACCGGCTCGAAGACGGCCCCGGACTCGCCGATGTTGGCGCCCGGCGCCACGCCGAGCCCGCCCACGAGCCCGGCCGCCAGGTCGGACACGATGTCGCCGTAGAGATTCGGCAGCACGAGGACGTCGTATAGCTCCGGCTTCTGGACCAGCTGCATGCACATGTTGTCGACGATGCGGTCCTCGAACTCGACGTCAGGATACTCCAGGGACACCTGGCGGCAAGACTCAAGGAACAGCCCGTCGGACAGCTTCATTATGTTCGCCTTGTGCACGGCCGTCACTTTGTGGCGTCCGTTGCGCCGGGCGTAGTCAAAGGCAAAGCGGGCGATCCGCTGCGAGGCCCGCCTGGTGATGATCTTGATGCTCTCCGCGGCGTCCGGGCCTACCATGTGCTCCACACCCGCGTACAGGTCCTCGGTGTTCTCGCGCACGATCACGAGGTCGATGCTCTCGTAGCGCGTCTTGACGCCTTGGTAGGTCTTCGCCGGACGCAGGTTCGCGTAGAGGTCCAGCTCCTTGCGCAAGGCCACGTTGACGCTGCGGAAGCCGGTGCCCACCGGCGTCGTGATCGGCCCCTTCAGCGCCACGTGCGTGCGTCGGATCGAATCGAGCACATACTCCGGCAGCGGCGTGCCCGTTTCCTTCATGGCCTGCTCACCCGCCACCTGCACGTCCCAGTTGAACTTGACGCCCGTCGCCTCCAGCACGTTGCGCGCCGCCTCGACGATTTCCGGACCGATCCCGTCGCCCGGAATGAGCGTTACATCGTACGCCATTATCTCATCCACCTCTAGACAGTTGTTGCCTTATGTAAACCCCATCCTCGGGGGCCTACTCGCCTCTCGCTTATCCCGGCCGCCGCCGGGCAACGGTGATGGCAAAATCGGGGCAGCGGAGCTCGCACATACCGCACAGGTTGCACACCGCCGCGTCCACGACCGGCCGCCCGTCCTTGCCCATCCGCAGGGCCTTCGTCGGGCAGAACTCGATGCAGATGCCGCAGCCCTTGCACCATTTGGCGTATACCGCGACCGGCTCGGCAACGGCCGGACGCACCCCCGCCTCCGCTCCCTCGACCGTCCCCTGCTTGCCAGCTGACATAGCCTAGCTCCGTATGACCTTGGCCACCAGCGCCGCCACACCCGACGGGCTGTCGGCCATGTGCACGCCCGCCTCGGCCAGGGCCTTGATCTTCTCCGCGGCCGTGCCCGTCCCGCCGGAGATGATAGCGCCGGCATGTCCCATTCGCTTGCCTGGCGGCGCCGTGCGTCCGGCGATGAAGCCGACTACCGGCTTGCTCATGCTCGTGGCGATGAACGCCGCCGCCTGCTCCTCGTCCGTGCCGCCGATCTCGCCCACCAGCACGACCGCTTTCGTAGCGCTATCGGCCTCGAACATGGCCAACGTGTCGATGAAAGACGTACCGATGATCGGGTCGCCGCCGATGCCCACGCACGTCGACTGCCCCAGACCCGCTTGGCTTAGCTGATTCACGATTTCGTAAGTAAGGGTGCCGCTGCGGGATACCACGCCGACGGGCCCGGGCCGCGTGATCTGCCCCGGCATTATACCAACCTTCGCCTGTCCCGGCGTGATCAATCCCGGACAATTAGGGCCGATCAGCCGCACCCCCCGATCACGAACGTAATGGTAGACCCGCAACGTATCCAACACCGGGATGCCCTCGGTGATACATACCACGAGCCCGATACCCGCGTCCACCGCCTCGACGATGGCGTCGGGCGCAGCGGGGGCGGGCACGAAGATCACCGATGCGTTCGCGCTCGTGGCGCGCACGGCGTCCTTCACGGCGTCGAACACGGGCACGTCGGCCACCGTCTGGCCGCCGCGACCCGGCGTAGAGCCGGCCACCACCGGCGTGCCGTACTCCAGCATCTGCTTGGTATGGAACTGGCCCTCGCGGCCGGTGATCCCCTGCACCAGAAGGCGCGTACTCTTGTCAACCAAGATGCTCATTGCCCACTCACCTCCACGGCGCGCTCGGCCGCCTCATCCATGCTGCTGACGGCGATCAGTTTGGCCTGCTGGAGAATCTGCCGGCCTTCCTCCTCGTTGGTGCCCACGAGCCTGACGACCATCGGCACCTGTCTGCTCACCTTCTCCAGGGTGCCGACGATGCCCCGCGCTACCTCGTCGCAGCGCGTGATGCCCCCGAAGATATTGAAGAGCACGGCCTTGACGGCGGGATCGCTGAGGATGATCTGCAGCGCCGCCTCCACCGTCTCCGCCTTGGCCCCGCCTCCCACGTCGAGAAAGTTGGCGGGCGAGCTGCCCTTGAGCTTGATGACGTCCATCGTCGCCATGGCCAGGCCGGCCCCGTTTACCACGCAGCCGATGTTGCCGTCCAGCTTGACGTAGGTGATGCCCATCTCCCGCGCCCGCCGCTCGAAGGGATCCTCCTCTTCCACGTCACGCAGTTGTTCGTACTGGTGGCGCCAGGCGGCGCTATCGTCCAGCGACATCTTCGCGTCCAGCGCCCAGAGCACGCCCTCGCGTGAAACGGCCAACGGGTTGATCTCCACCAGCGTGGCGTCCCACTCGAC
>JAJZQK010000320.1 GCA_021847625.1 Chloroflexota bacterium | reverse complement strand
AGGGCCCAGGCCAGAGGTCCCCTCCCTGGCCTGGGCCCAACGGTTCACCCGGGGTTGCTTATGCGCCTAGTTCGGCGCCTCTCCTAAGACCGCGTAATCCTCGACGAGGCCATCGTTCGTCTCCTGCCCATCCGTCGCAGTCGCAACACTGCTGGTCCCCATCGTCAACTTGCGAAGGACGATGTCGTCCACGTACGAGCCGTAACCGTTGTTGCCGGTCTCGTTGCTGTGGAACTGTAGCGCGACCCAAATCTGCGACTGGCCCGTCACATTGCCCAGGGTCGGCACGGTGGTGAGGTCGAACGTCTGCCCCTCCCAGCCGGACGTAGCGCCCACCTTGGACCACCCGTAGAAGTACGTTCCGTCTACCGACACCAGCCAGGATAGCCGGTCCCTGTAGCTTCCTTCCTCGAACGGGATATTCTGCCACAGGTTGAAGGAGAAATCGGCCGCCGTGGCGCCAGCGAGGCTGAACGGGCCGTAGACCATCCAGGAGTTGGCCATATTCGGGTAGTTGGAGTCGCATGCCAGCGCAGAGCCGTTCGCGCCGCCGCCCACCGCCCAGCCGCTGTAACTGCCCGAGGACGCCCGGCAATTCCGCTTGCCCCAGTAGTACTCGCCGTAGTTGGTGCCGTTGTCGTCGCCAACTATCCACTACGCACCCTGGAAAGCACCCTCGTAGTCTTCGCTGACAATCGTCACCCAGCTGGGCGTTGGTTCACGGTTGTTCATCACCAGCGGAAGGTAGACGCGACAGTCCCCCACGGCCAGCAGACCGACGGTAGACGGGGCAGCCACGCCACCCACCGCTCTGCTACCCGGGGACGGCGGTGGGTCTGCCAGAGCAAAGGCCTGATACGGGCGAAACGCGGCCAGGAGGACGGCACCCAGACGCGGTGCCCAGCGCATCAGTGTCGGCCATCTCACTGTAGAGAACCTCCTTACAATACAGAAAGGCGCCCGACTTTCGAGCGCCCCTTAGGCTTAACCGCTTCTTGCCACCCCGCCACACCGAACCCAAGAGGGCGATGAACACGGGTCGCATATCCATACTAGTGCTTTCTTGGAACGTAGTCAAGCAGATGGAAGTAGTCCAAGCAAAAAGGCCGCATTGCTGCGGCCTTTGGTGGTACCCCCGAGGCGACTCGAACGCCTGCCACCGGCTCCGGAGGCCGGTGCTCTATCCACTGAGCTACGGGGGCGCGGAACGTTTCCGGAATCCTAGTATACAGCATCTGCACCCGGAAAAGCAACTCGCGTCAACTCTGCCGGCTTGCACTTCCTCGCCCGGCCGGGACACAGCAGGCCCCGCCAGGTCGGCGGGGCCGCGGTGTATCGCCAGCATCCGACTCGAGCCTAGGTCCTCTTGCCGGTCGTGGCTTTCCCGATGAGTTCCGCCGCCACGGCGATGATGACCGCGCCCACAAGCGCGGGGATCAACTCGATACCGGCGAGCGCGGGACCGAAATCGCCAATCAGGGCGGTACCGATCCAGGCACCCACTAGGCCGGCCACGATGGCGCCAAGCCAACCGTACGGGAGCCGGCCCGGTACAATCAGGTCGGCTAGCCAACCGATCACGCCGGCGACTGCTAGCATCACCAGCAGGCCAACAAGGCTTGTCGTTATGCCAATTAGTATCGCCACGAGTACCAGAAGAAGCAATAACCCTACGAAGACTCCCATGCCGACAACACCTCCTTTCCTGCGCCCCGCCCCACTTGGCGAGCACGCCAACAGGCGTTCCTAACCACAACGGGCAGGAAGCATACCATCCGCGGTTGACGCCTCCAGGCCCCCGAAAGCACGCCTACCATCACGGCCTTATCCATCGGCACTACGTTGGGCCACGACGATCAAATCGCTCGCCGACAGAGGGTTGAATGGCTCGCGCTCATAGCTCCCGTAGACGTCCTGCCGTGCAAAACCGGCCACGGCGAGGGTCTCCCGCAGCTGCGACGAGATGATCGCCTGCAACTGTGTTGATTCTACACGATGCGTCCAGCTGCCATCCACCTGGCGCTCCATAATCACCACGTTGAAGATGAGCAGCCTGTCACGGTAGTCGTAGAACCGGAAGAAGAGGTACTCCTTGCCGTCCAGCCGACCCGGCGTCAAGCCCAGAAAGCGCTGTCCTTGGACGAGGATGCGGTCATAGTTCAGCTGCTGCAGCACGAGCACCCCGCCGGGACGCAGCACGGCCGCCATGTCCTGCAGCGACTGGAGTAGACCGTCTTGGGTGAGGATATGCGGGAGGGTATTGCCAAGGCAGAGAACACCGTCAAAACCGTCGCCGACGGCCTGCCGCAAGCCACCCAGGCCGGCCTGGACGAAGCGCACGCCGCTTATGCCCTTGGCGTTGGCCTCCGCCCGGCGGACCATCTCCAAGCTGGGATCGGCGCCCACCACGTCGAACCCCTGCCTTGCCAGATGCATAGCGTGCCAGCCCGTGCCGCTGCCCACGTCCAGCACCCGCTTGGCCTGCACCTTGCACAGCGATGCCTCCAACATCGGCGCCTCCCGTTGGATACGCCCCGGCCAGGACACCATGGCGTCGTACTCGACGCTGAAGGAGTCGTATAACGGAACCTTACCTTCGTCGGTCATTGACATCACTCCTTCATCGGTTCCTACCGCCCGCTACAAGGTCGGCGGCTATCGCCTAATGTCAGGTCGCGAGCGCGGCAACTATGCCTACTCCCATCATCACTAGCGCCGCGGCTGCCGGCAACGGGGCCTGCTGCACCGCTGCGGTCTGATACAGTAGTGGGAAGGCCAGCCATATCACGGCGAAGGAAACGTTAAGGAACGTGCGTTTTCTTCTTTTCATTCCAGGGACTCCCCTTCGCTCGACCCTATTCGCAGCCTCCGCCCCACCGGGCCGTCCTCAGGGCACGTTGGCAAACAGCACGTACACGAACAACCAGCACTCGACCCCCACCAGCAGCACGAGCAGCAGGCAATAGGGTATCGCCCGGCGCATCACGTCCGACTCGCGGCCCCCGAGGCCGACGACCGCAGTCCCCACCATTACCTTCGCCGGGGCGATGATGCTGCCCAGCGATCCTCCGATCGATTGCGCGGCCGCCACAAGCACCGTGCTGATACCCAGGCCCTTGGCGGTCTCCATCTGCAGCGCTCCGAACATCACGTTCGAAGTCGTGTTGCTGCCGGTGGTGAAACAACCGAGCACCCCTACGAAGGGCGAAACCAACGGAAACACCGACCCAGTCGCTTGGGCAATGCGGTGGGCCAGCAGTGTAGTCATGCCCGTGTCGTTCATAATCAGGGCCATCATGACGGTCGTCGCGATGCCCACGCTCGTCGGCACGCACTGCTTGTACGTCAATCGTGCGGCTTCCCAGCCTACTCCGCTCCGCCAGTGCCCCCGCAGCCGATAGACGACGTAGGACACAAGAGCCGCGCCCATCACCAGCGGGGCGGGGTGGTTAAAGAGGCTGATCTTGGCGTACGATCGCACAGCCTCCGCCGTGTAGCCCAGCCCGGTGTGGAGGGCCGGGTAATCCAAGCCCCAGGCCAGACCGGCCAGGCCATCCCTAATGAGCGGCACCTGCGATAGAACCGTCAACACCACCAGGGCATAGTAGGGCAGGAAGGCCAGGTGGAAGCTCATGCTCTGGGTACTCGCTTCTCCCTGTCGCGCTCCGCCCATGATCGGCAGTCGCCGCTCCCCTACCGGGGCACAGCGGGCGATGGCCCAGATAACGAGACTGCCAAGGAGAGCCGGAATGGCCGACGAGATCTGGGGCGCGCCGATCATGTTCAGGAACCACATCGCCAGCGACATCGTCGTGCCGGCGAGGATAACCGGCAGTAAACCCTGCCGCACGCCCCTCGCGCCGTCGTGCACGTAGGCGACGCCAAGACCGGTCGTCACTATTGGCATCGCGAACATGAAGGCCATCCAAGGCCCGATAAGCTCCCGCGGCAAGCCGGTCACCAGCTGTATCGTGTAGTAGGAGGAACCCATCGAACCGAACGTCACCGCCCACGAGTGCCCGACGAGCGCCATTAGGGCCGCCCGCGCGGGATCGATGCCGACGATCACCAGCAGCGGCGTGGCGACGGCGACGGGCAGACCAAAGCCCGTGATGCCCTGCAAGAACCCGGCAAAGCACCAGCCGATCAGCAACGACTGGAGCAGCTTATCCCCCACCAAGCCTGCCATGGTGTGGCCGATCACGCCCGGACCGCCCAGGCGCTCGATGACGTTGTAGAGGAACACCGACGACCAGATGATCGTCAGCACGAACAGGCTAAGGCTCAATCCCTTCGCACTGGCCGTGGCCAGGAGCACGACGTCGGCCCCGAACAGCGTGGCGCCGATGGCCAGGGCCACAAACCAGGCCGCGGCCCCCGCCTTCGGGGCCCCCCACTTGAGCCCGACGATGGTAGCGAGGAGAACCAAGATCGGGAGGAGGGCCGCGATCCACAAGTCGATTGTCAATTGCACTCTCTCGTCTTCCCCACCATCCAGTAGAATGCCTGTCGTAGAATACCATGAACCAGGGGGCAAAAGAAAGCCAGCACCGGAATGCAAAGGCTCCGATGCTGGTTCAAGATTACTCGTGAACGTACGCTAGCTTGTTGCCTTCTGGGTGATACTCTCCAGGTAATCGGCGGCGGGATGGTAAGGTGGCGGGGTACTCCGACCGACGCCCCGATAGATGAAGCCGAGCGCCCTCATCTTCTCCGGGTCGAAGAGATTGCGGCCATCGATCAGCAGCGGCGTTCGCATCGCCCGCTTCACCTTGGCCATGTCCAGGTCGGCGAATTCCTTCCACTCGGTAACCAACACCAGGCCGTCGCAACCCTCCGCCACGTCGTACCCGTTCTCGCAGTAGGCGACGTCGCGGAGCAGGCGCCGGGCGTTGTCCATGGCCACGGGATCGTACACCCTGATGCGGGCGCCCTCGCCCTGCAACAAGGCGATGATGTCGCGCGACGGCGCGTCGCGCATGTCGTCCGTATTGGGCTTGAACGCCAAGCCGAGGACGCCCACCGTGCGCCCGCGCAGCGTGCCCAAGAGATGGAGGAGGCTCGCCACCACCCGCCGCCGCTGATAGTAGTTGCTCTCGGTGCCG
>JAJZQK010000319.1 GCA_021847625.1 Chloroflexota bacterium | reverse complement strand
CGCCCATCCGAGCACCATCCCTGGAGGCACATGCCCATCGGCCGACCACGATAACCGCCTCCTACCACAAGGACCACTCTCCCGGAAACGTGACGGACACCCCTGGCCAATTGACCCCTTGACGCGGCGGGCGGGCGCATGCTACTATGGGCGTGACATTTCACACTTCACACTTCAGGCGGGCGAGGGGCATGTGAGAGAGACGATACCGGCGGAGACGCCAACGCTGGAGCCGATCGAGCACACCGACCTGTCGGAGAAGGTCTACCGGCTCCTGCAGGAGAAGATCTTCGCCCGCGAGTTCTCCCCGGGCGCCAAGCTCGACCTCGACGCCCTGGCCGCCGCCCTGCACGTCTCCCGCACCCCCCTCAACAACGCCATGCTCCGCCTCTCGCAGGACGGCCTGGTGCGGATCGAGCCGCGCCGCGGCACCTTCATCACCGAGCTCACCGCCCGCGAGATCGGCGAGTGGTACGACGTGCGCCAAGCCCTCGATATGCTCGCCGCCGAGCTGGGCATCAGGCTCATGGACGACGCGGGCCTGCGCCAGGCCGGCGAGATCTTCGAGCGCCTCGCCGCCCTGCGCCACAGCATCGAGGTCGACTACCTCGAGCACGTGCGCCTGGACCGCGAGTTCCACCTGAAGCTCGTCGAGTTTGCCCACAACCGCAAACTCTGGGAGATCTACGAGGGGCTGCACACGGACGTCATCAACGCCCGCCTCTATTACCACGGCCGCCTGCGCGACCGCGCGGAGGTCGACAAGGAACACGAGGCCATCTTCACGGCCTACCGGGCGCGCGACCTGGCCGCCGCCAAGGTCGCCCTATCCATTGCCAACGCGAACGCCAAGCAGACGGCGATCCAGCGCATCGAGGAGCTGGGGGGGGCCGTCTAGCGCCGTCCCAGCCTAGCCAAACGCAACCTGCGAACAAACCGAAACGAGGTGAACATGACGGACAGGAAGAGCAAACTCTACGTTATCGGCATCGACCAGATGGTGCTGCCCCTTACGAAGCACCTGGTCGCGGAGGGTTCTACACCCAATCTCGCCAAGTTGCTTGGCAATAGCAGCGTGTACCAGGCCATCGCCTCCTTCCCCTGCTACACGCCGAACAACTGGCAATCCATCGCCACCGGCGCGAACACCGGCACCCACGGCGTGCTCGGCTGGTTCGTCCACATGCCGGACGGTGAGGACGTGCCCTCCCTCACCTCGCTGGGGGTCAACGCGGAGACCATCTGGGAGGCGGCGGCCCGCCAGGGCGTCAAGAGCGCCGTGGTGCACTACCCGGGCTCCTCGCCCTCGCGTATGCAGACCGGCTTCGTCGTTGACGGCAACGCCGGGCCCATCTTCGCCGGCTGCCCGTACGAGCTGGCCACCGCCGAGGCCTACGCCACCGAGAGCGACGTCATCAACGAGAGCCTCCAGATCATCTCCCTCGCCCCCGCCGAGGGTTGGCGGGGCCTGCCCACCGACGGCCCGCGGCCCCTTACCACGTCCATCCCGGTGACGACGAAGGACGAGGCCCCGCGCCAGACCTGGCAGCTGGCCATGCTGGGCGGCCCGAAGGGCTACGACCGCGTCGTCGTCTGCCGGGAGAAGGACCTGGCTACCGTCGTCGGCGAGAGCAAGCTCAACCAGTGGAGCGAGTGGGCTTTCGTGCCGTTCGGCGAGCGCCAGGGCACGGTGCGCTTCAAGCTCACGGGGCTGTCGCCCGACGGCAAGCACCTGAAGCTCTACCGTTCGCAGATCATGCCCACCGACGGCTTCTCCGAGCCCGACGACATCGTCGGCGAGCTGGTCGACAAGATCGGCCCCTACCAGGAGCACGTCAGCCAGGTCTTCGACGTGCTCGGCATCGTCGACTACGACACCTGCGTCGAGGAGGCGGATTACCAGGGCGAGTGGTTGGCCAAGGCGGCCCTCTACCTGACCAAGGAGAAGGGCTGCGATATATTCTTCTGCCACTGGCACTTCCTGGACGACGTCAACCATTACCACCTGGCCCACCTGGACCCCTTCTTCTACCGCTACGACCCCAAGGAGGCGCCGAAGCACTGGGACATGGTGCGCCAGGCCTACCAGTCCATCGACCGGATGGTCGGCACCCTTCTGGAAGGCGTCACCGACGATGACTATGTGATCATGGTCTCGGACCATGGCTGCTCCCCGGTCAACCGCATGGTGCACATGGAGCAGTTCCTCTACGACAAAGATTTTCTCGTCTTCAAAGATCCCCGAACCCCCAAGACGGCGCTGGCCAAGAATTGGTACGATAGGATCGACTGGGAGAAGAGCAAGGTCTGGCTGCACGAGGGCGTCTTCCTGGACATGTTCAACGTTTTCATTAACGCCGAGGCGGGCTCGGAGAAGTACAAGGAGATCCAGCGCGACCTCATCCGCGAGCTGCGCGCCTGGATTGACCCCGAGACCGAGCAGACGGTCTTCGCCCTGGTGCTGGCCAAGCGGGACGCCGAGTTGATCGGCCTCTGGGGCGACCAGCTGGGCGACGTCGTCGTCGTGCTGGAGGCGGGCTACCAGATGGCCAAGAAAGAGGGCCCGGCGGCCCTGGAGTACAACACCGGCCAGCTGGCCTCCGGCCACGCCCGCATGCTGCCGACGGAGGAGAGCGTCTACGGCACGCAGAAGGCCATGTTCACGGTCGCCGGCCCGGGCATCAAGAAGGGCTACGAGCGGCCGGCGCAGAAGCTCGGGCACATCAAGCTTATCGACGTCGCGCCGACGATCGCCTATCTGATGGGCGTGGAGCCGCCTTTGCAGTGCCAGGGCACGGTCATCCAGGACATGCTGGAGGGCCGGGAAGTGGTCCGCGAGCGCCCGGCGCAGACCCCGTACTACGCGCCGACGAAGCACTTCAAGCAGTGGCTGCAGCGCTTCTTCAACGAGCGCGAAGTAATGGCCGAGGACGTCGTGCCATGCTAGGGAGGCCCTCTAGGGAGGCCCTGATGGGGCCCTCCCAAGGGGGCGGGCCCGTGTTCCATCGCCACCTTGGGGGGAAGGTCAAGGATGAGATGGGCCGGCTCGACGTCGGCCGGGCGGCAGGCCACAAGGGCCTGCCCTACGTGGCCGAGGAAGGGCGCCATTGTCATCCTGTAGGGCAGGGGCTTGTCCCCTGCCGCCCCGTCATTTCCCTCGGCCCTTTGGGGTGAGGGCGATCCTATTTAGGAGTGAAGGAGTAATCGAATGAAGACCGAGCCCGCGGTCACCAACCAGCTCGAGCACCTGGTGCTCGACTTCAAGCAAATGCGGGAGTTTGCCAAGGAGCCGTTCATCATAGAGAAAGGCGACGGCATCCGCATAACCGACACCAACGGTAAGACCTATATCGACGGCCTCTCCGGCGTGTTCGTGGCCTCCCTGGGCTACAACAACCGGCAGATCATCGCCGCCCTGACCGAGCAGCTGCAGACGCTGAACTTCGCCCCGCCCCTGCACGGCACCAACCCCCGGGCGCTGGAGTTGGCCGAGCTGCTCCGCCGCTTCGCCCCGGACGGGCTGGGCACGGTGAAGCTGCTGAGCGGCGGCTCGGAGGCCACCGAGGCGGCCATGAAGCTGGCCCGCCAGTACCACCAGCAGACCGGCCATCCGCGCAAGTACAAGACCATCGCCAAGTATGGGGCCTACCACGGGGCCACGGCGGCGGCCCTCTCGGCCGGCGGCGGCTGGGAGCGCAAGTCGGTCTTCGAGCCCCTGGCGGTGGGCTTCCTGCACGTCCATGCGCCCTACTGCTACCGCTGCCCCTTCGACAAGACGTATCCCTCTTGCGGGATCACTTGTGCTAAGCTTATAGAGAAGACTATCCAGGCGGAGGACCCGGAGACGGTTTCGGCGGTGATCATGGAGCCGGTCTCCATCTCCGCGGCGGGCTTCGTCGTGCCGCCCAAGGAATTCTTCAGCATGCTGCGGGAGACCTGCACGAAGTACGACGTGACGCTGATCTTCGATGAGATCATCACGGGCTTCGGCCGCCTGGGGACCAACTTCGGGGCGGATTACTACGGGGTCACCCCGGAGGTGATCTGCTGCGGCAAGGGGATGTCGAGCGGCTACGCCCCGCTGGCGGCGATCGTCTTCGCCGACCGGGTGCAGGAGGCCTTCCTGGGCGAGGCCTGGGAGCGCAAGGAGTTCCACCACGGCCACACCTACGGGGGCAATCCGGTGGCCTGCGCGGCGGGCATCGCCGTGCTGACCCAGATCCGCGAGCAGGGCCTCGTGCAGCAGGCGGCCGAGAACGGCCAGTACCTGCGCGGCAAGCTGGAGGAGATGTACGCGAAGTACTCGATTATCGGCGAGGTGCGCGGGGCCGGCCTCCTGCAAGGGGTCGAGTTCGTCAAGGACCGGGCGACCAGGGAGGCGTTCACAGAGGCCAAGCCGGGAAAGGTAGTGGAGCAGGCGGCGATGGAGCGGGGGATGATCATGCGCTGCGGCGACGAGTACGTCGCCTTCGCGCCGCCCCTGATCACGACCAAGGGCGACATCGACGAGATGTGCGCCATCCTGGACGAGTCGATCGCCGTCGCCCAGCGGAAGCTGTTGGGAACTTAGGAACCTGGGCATTGTGGGTGGTGGCAAGGGAATGGCAGGCCCCTTGCCACCCCTCCGGAAAGCGCCCCCTACGCGTTTTGTCTGCAGGCAAATAACACTAGGAGGAGCGAAGTGGCTCGGGAGCGTCTTCTACGGGTCGTCGAAGGGCCCGAAGACATCGGGAATCCCTTCCAGGTAGCGCTGCAACAATTCGATCGGGCGGCCGAAAGGCTGAATCTTGACCCCGGCATCTACGAGATCCTGCGCCGTCCCAAGCGCGAGCTGACCGTCAACTTCCCAGTGCGCCTGGACGACGGCACCGTGCGCGTCTTCACCGGCTACCGTGTGCACCACAACGTCGTCCGCGGCCCCGCCAAGGGCGGCATTCGCTACCATCCAAGTATCACGATCGACCACATGCGGGCGATGGCCATGTGGATGACCTGGAAGTGCGCCGTCGTCAACATCCCCTACGGCGGGGCCAAGGGTGGGGTGGTCTGCGACCCCAAGGAGATGTCGCGAGCGGAACTAGAGCGGCTGACCCGCCGCTACGCGACGGAG
>JAJZQK010000318.1 GCA_021847625.1 Chloroflexota bacterium | reverse complement strand
GCTCAAGGAACACGGCGAGGTCGTGGCAATGACCGGCGACGGCGTCAACGACGCTCCCGCGCTCAAAGCCGCCGACATCGGCATCTCCATGGGCATCACCGGCACGGCCGTCGCCAAGGAAGCGTCCGATATGATCCTCGCCGACGACAACTTCGCCTCGATAATCTCCGCCGTCGAAGAGGGCAGGGTCATCTTCGCCAACATCAGGCGTGTGGTCTTCTACCTGCTCAGCACGAACGGTGGCGAGCTCTTTACGCTCGGCCTCGCCCTATTGATCGGCCTTCCCCTCCCGGTGACGGCGGTGCAGATATTGTGGATCAACCTGGTCACGGATGGCCTCGTTGATAAGACGCTGGGCGTGGAGCCGGGCCAGCCCCAGATCCTCCAAGAGCCGCCGCGCAGCCCTGAGGCCGGCATCATCTACCCCGGGATGCTGTACCGGCTCGCCTTTGTGGCAGTATTCATGTCCGTCGGCACGCTCGGTTTGTTCGTATGGGCTACGGAGGCCGGCGGGGCCATCTTCGGAAACACCGTGGCCTTCACCGCCTTGGCGGCCTTCCAGTGGGCAAACGCGCTGAACGCTCGCTCCGTCAATCGCCCGGTCTTCAGGATCGGCTTCTTCAGCAACCGCTGGGTCTTAATTGGCATCGCGGCATCGCTCCTGCTGCAGGTGGTCGTCGTCGAAGTACCCGCGCTGCAGCTCGTCTTCGCGACGACCTCCCTCGGCGTCGGCATCTGGCTGCTGGTCCTCGGCCTAGCCAGCCTTCTGTTCTTCGTGGAAGAGATACGCAAGGTAGTCTTGCCTGACCTCTACAGCGCGGGCCGAAGGTAGGCCGGAAGGGGATGAGGCGGAGAGAGGATTGCCTACGAAGCTGCCCAATGCCCCGTTCCTGGCACTCATCCTGCTGAGCACTCCTTGGACATACCCGAATCAGACAAGGAGCCCGAAGTTGTATAGCGAAGAACTGTCCGCCCGGCAGGTCAGAATGATACCGCTGGGGGGAGTCGGCGAAGTCGGCAAGAACTCGACCGTCATCGAGACGGACGAGGACATGCTGCTGATCGACGTGGGGGTGATGTTTCCTAGCGAGGAAATGCACGGGATCGACCTGGTCATTCCAGACTTCTCCTACGTGCTCGCGCGCCTAGACAAGCTGCGCGGAATAGCCATCACGCACGGGCACGACGACCATATGGGCGCACTGCCATACCTGCTGCAGCGCCTGCCCTACAGCGTGCCGGTCTACGCCACCACGCTTACTCTCGGTCTGGCCAAGGCCCGGGCGCGCGACCTCAAGGTGCTGGACCGGGCCGATTTCCGCCAGGTCTTCCCGGGCGATGTCGTCCAACTGGGCACCTTGCAGGCGGAGTTCTTCCACGTCAGCCACAGCGTCCCCGACGCCGCGGGGCTGATCATCCACACGCCGGCGGGGGTGGCCGTGTACACGGGGGACTTCAAGCTCGATCCAACCCCGGTTGATAATCAGCCGACCGATCTGCCGAGGCTGCGTGAGCTGGGCGACGCTGGGGTGCTGGTCCTGCTGTCGGATTGCGTCCGGGCCGAGGAACCCGGCCGGACCCCATCCGAACGACTGGTGGGCGAGACGCTGGACCGCATCGTCGGCGAGGCCAGCGGCAGGGTGATCATCACCACCTTCGCCTCCAACATCACGCGCCTCGCCCAGACCATACACATCGCCGGCGAGCACAACCGCAAGGTCGCGGTCGTCGGACGGAGCATGTGGCAGAACCTCGGCGTCGCCAGAGACCTGAACTACCTGGATATCCCACCGGACGTCCTCGTCGACCTTCCCACTGCCCAGCATCTGCCGCCAGAGCAGCTTATACTGCTCACGACGGGCAGCCAGGGCGAGCCGGCCTCGGTGCTGGCCCGCATCGCGGCTGGGGAGCACCCTCAGATAGCGATCAAGCCCAGCGATACGGTGGTGATGGCGGCCAACCCTGTGCCCGGCAACGAGGAGACCGTCGCCCATACCATAGACAACCTCTTCCGCCGCGGGGCCAAGGTGATCTACGGGGCCGTCGAAGAGGGCGTTCACGTATCGGGGCACGCCAGCAGAGATGAATTGCGGGAGCTCCTGCGGATCGTACGTCCCCGTTACTGCGTGCCAATGCACGGCGAATACCGCCACATGATCCTCTATCAGGACCTGGCCATCAGCGAGG
Source organism: Chloroflexota bacterium (assembly GCA_021847625.1). The sequence goes on along the minus strand of JAJZQK010000318.1, from coordinate 2,925 downwards.
GCATCCCCGCCGAACGGGTGGTTCTGCCGGAAATCGGCGACGTGCTCGCCTTCACGGAATCCGTGGCTGGGAAGGTAGACACCGTGCCCGCCGGCTCGGTCTTGGTCGACGGACTGACCGTCGGCGGAGTCACGAAGGCGGTGCTGCGGGAGAGGGGCAGGCTAGCCGAAGACGGTGTGCTGATCGCTTCCGTGGTTATCGACCGTGAGACGGGGGAACTGCTCGGCGGACCGGACCTCGTGGCCCGGGGGTTCATGGAGGCGATCGAGGATCATCTGCTCGACGAAGCACGCGATCAGGTGGTGCGAGCGCTCCGCAAGGGTAGCCATCCGAACGGGCATCCGATGGAGGCGGACTACGGGTTCATCGTCCGTAAGGTCCACGACACTCTGGCGAAGTTCATCTATCAACAGACTAGACGCCGGCCAATGGTCCTGCCGGTAGTGACCGAGCTGTAGCAATGATAACGAGCGGCAGGGACAGCGAAGAGGGCGCCAAACCGAACGGCGCCCTCTTACTCTATCTGCCGTCTAGATTACCGGCGCCGCTAAGCCATCTTGCGACGTCGGCTCCGCAGGTCCTTGATCCGTGCCTCGAGAATCTCCTGTAGGTCGGGATGACTGCGCTCCGCCAGTCCGTACTCTACCCGCACCATCGGCTGGTCGATGTGTAGGATCCGTCGCAGGTCGACCGGCGTGGCGACCACCACGACCTCGGGGTCCGCCCGCCGAATCGTCTCCTCCAGATCGTGCGTCTGCTGCGAGCCGTACCCCATGGCCGGCAAAAGCGAGCCCACGTGCGGATAGCGATTGAAGGTTTCGGCGATGGAGCCGACCGCCGCCGGCCGGGGGTCGATTAGCTCCGTGGCGCCCGCTGCCCGGGCTGCCAGCACCCCGGCGCCATAGGCCATGCCGCCGTGGGTTAGCGTGGGGCCGTCCTCTATTACGAGCACCCGCTTCCCGCGAACGAGCTCCGGCTTGTCGATCTCGAACGGCGATGCCGCCTCGATTACCGTGGCCTTGGGATTGAGGCCGGCGATGCTCAGGCGGACCTCTTGCACCTGCTCGGGCTCGGCGGTGTCCACCTTGTTGATGACGACGACGTCGGCCATGCGCAGGTTAGTTTCACCCGGGTAGTACTGGACCTCGTGGCCGGCACGCAGAGGGTCGGCGACGACGATGTTGACGTCGGGTCGGTAGAAGGAGAAGTCGTTATTCCCCCCGTCCCACACGATCACGTCGGCCTCGCGTTCGGCCTGGCGAAGGATACGTTCGTAATCAACCCCCGCATAGACCACGGTCCCACGAACGACATGAGGCTCATACTCCTCGCGTTCCTCAATCGTCGGGCTGTAGCGCTGCAGGTCGGCCTCGGAAGCGTACCGCTGGACGGCCATGGCGGCAAGGTCCCCGTAGGCCATGGGATGGCGCACCACCACCACCCGCAGCCCCATACCCTTCAAGACCCCGGTGACGCGGCGGGAAGTCTGACTTTTTCCCGAGCCGGTACGCACGGCGACGACGGCCACGACCGGCAGGCTGGACTGGAGCATGGTGGCATCCGGGCCCAACAGCCAGAAGTTGGCGCCAGTAGCCAAGACTGCTGACGCCCGACCCATCACGTAGCTGTGCGAGACGTCGCTATAGGCGAACACTACCTCGTCGACCTTCTCGTCGCGGATGACGTCCGCCAGAGCCGCTTCCTCGTAGATCGGGATTCCCCGGGGATAGAGGTCGCCGGCGAGCTCCGCCGGGTAGCGGCGGTCGGCGATGCCGGGAATCTGCGTCGCCGTGAAAGCGACAACCTCGTATGTACGGTTATTCCTAAAGTAGACGTTGAAGTTGTGAAAATCTCTACCCCCGGCGCCCATTATGACCACGCGCCGCCGCTGGGGTACGGAAGGGCCTCCCCCTTCTCGACGCGAGGAACCGCTCAGGGGAGTGCCCTCGGCACCCAACCGGTCCATCATTTGCACCTCCAGATATGCGCTGCTATTGCCGGAACGAGGCGGCTCGCCTCTCCAGGCCATCACCAGCCAGATCAATGACGCAAAACCCGTGCCAGTTCGCCATCCCCCGATCGACAAGCGGATAGGCAAGGCGAACCCGGCCGTTCCCGCTTGCCGTCGACGCGCTCCCTCATTGAGGGAAATACTACCCCTGCGCTCTCCCGCGCAAGCAGACCCCGCGGAGACTTGCCCGCGCCGCACGAAGGATCCGGCAGGCACCAGGGCCACGAGGCTAGTCCGGCAGCGGTTCGCTGTGCTCGTCGCCGTAGGTCGTGCCCTCTCGGCCCACGCCCGTCTGCGCGGAACCGCCGCCCGTATAGCCGGGATTGGCCCCGGAGCCCACGCCATGCCCCATGTCGGGCCGCTCCACGATCTCCGCGGCGGGCGAATCGCCCCATCCCTCGGGACCGCCTTCCTCCGCCGCCCCTTCCGGGGGCATATCCAGCTCCTGCGCCCTGCGCAGGGCGCGCTCCGTGTACACAACTACCTCTTCGGCGCTGCGGAAAGCCTTCTCACTTGGCAGGTGAAGATAGACCTCCTCGGGAAGCTCCCGGTAGCGTAGGCGGATGCCATCGCGCGTCAGCCCCTTGCCCCACTCCAGAGCCGCTAGCTGCCGGCGCAGCCGGTCGAAATCTACAGCCATTGCATGTTCCCTCCTTCCCCGACAGTTTCAGGTACTGGTGGGGCAATAACCGTACCGCTGGGATAAACAAGAACAGCCAGACCACCTGTCCAGCTGCTCTTGCCCTCCACCTATCAGGACCCCTTCTGTCTAAATAGTCCGGCGTTATGCTTGCTGCACGGCCGGCCGGTTCCATCATTCCCGCGGAAGCGGGAATCCAGCCAGTGCGTGGCCGGAGGGCGAACGCCGTTCGCCCCTACAGATAACGTTGGATCCCCGCTTGCGCGGGGATGAC
>JAJZQK010000317.1:4641-5113 GCA_021847625.1 Chloroflexota bacterium | reverse complement strand
GGGGGAACGAACGCGAACAGCGCCACGACCCCACCGCCCACGCCGAGATGCTGGTGCTGCGCGACGCCGCCGCCCTGCTCGGCGGGTGGCGGGTGCTCGCCGCCACCCTCTACGTGACCCTGGAGCCCTGTCCCATGTGCGCCGGCGCCCTGGTGCTGGCCCGCGTCGCCCGCCTGGTGTACGGCGCCGCCGACCGCAAGGGCGGCGCCGCCGGCTCGGTGCTCGACCTCACCGCCCACCCGGCCCTGAACCACCGGCTGGAGGTGGTCGGGGGAGTGCTCGCCTCAGAATCAGAAATGATTCTGCAAAGGTTTTTTGAAGATCGACGATAATAGAGTAAGAGGAGCCGGCAAGGGCGACGAACGATCCGCCACGGGAGGCCAGGGATCGATGCACGGGTTCCGGACACTGGACCAGGCGCATCTGCTCCAGCTCATCCTGGACAACGCCCCCTTGGGCATCACCGTACTCA
>JAJZQK010000317.1:0-4631 GCA_021847625.1 Chloroflexota bacterium | reverse complement strand
CTCGGACCTCCGCTACGTACTCGTGAGCCGGGTGGTCCACGAGAATTTCATGCAACGACCCCGCGAGGAGATCGTGGGGAAGCACTGCTACGACCTCGTGGGCATGTACAAGGACGACCCCACGCGCCAGGGGCTCGAGCGCGCCTGCGAGGGCTGCCCCAGCCTGCGGGCTCTGGCCACGGGGGAGCCGGCCTCCTCGGTACGAAAGGTGCGCGAGGACTTGGTGGTCCACATCTACGCCGTCCCGCTCCTGGACGAGAGAGCCGACGTCGTCGGCGTGATGGAGATCATCGAGAACATCGCCGACAAGGTGGTGGACCCGCTCACCGGCGTCCACAACTACCGCTACTACGACGAGATGATGGCCCAGGAGGGGTACCGGGCCCAGCGTTACGACAGCACCCTGGCCCTGTTGGCCCTCGACCTCAACCAGTTCAAGATGGTGAACGACCGCTACGGCCATATCGAGGGCGACACCGTGCTCCGCCGGGTGGCCCAGACGATGCAGCGCACCGTCCGGCAGACCGACCATCTATGCCGTATCGGCGGCGACGAGTTCGCCGTCATCGCCCCCCACACCACGTTCGTGGAGGGGGAAGCTCTGGCCCGGCGCATCCAGGCGGCCATCGAGGAGAAATTCTCCGACTACGGCCTCTCGGTGGCCGTGGGCCTGGCCGCCTACCCCAAGGACACCACCGACCCCGCGGAACTGCGCGAGATCGCCGACCGCCGCCTGTACGACCTGAAGGATGCCCCCGCCCGGTCTGCAGAGCCGGGATAGCACGCGGCGACGCCGCAGCGCGGTCTCCGATGGCGCCGTAGCGCAAGGCCTGCAACGCAGACCGGCGCCACTCACCTGCGGCTCTCACAAGCCACAGGAGCCGGGGCCGCCGTGGACGGTGCCTGCCGTACACCCGCGGATAAGCCCTGGTCGTATGAGCGCCTTGCCGTCCGCGCGCCGGTCGGACTGCTGGCACGTGGATAAGCCCGGCGCTTTCGGCTAGAATCGGTGCTCCCGCGGAGAGGTGGCAGAGCGGTTGAATGCGGCGGTCTCGAAAACCGTTGTGCGCCGCAAGGCGTACCGAGGGTTCGAATCCCTCCCTCTCCGCTTGGAAAAAGGGCAAGTTCTGTCTTTCGAGACGCGGTCCGAGACAGCAGTCGCATCATCAGTCGACCGAGCGCCGCCTAACCGGGAGGACGCCCCATGGAATTCGTGATTCCCCGCCCCTTGAGGACAGAGCACGAGGAGCTGCACGACAAGCTGCGAGCTGCGACTAAGGAGGGGGTGAACTCGGTGCCGCGGCAGCCGAGCTTGCCGAACTGATGCACCCGCACTTTCGCAAGGAGGAGGAGTATGCATTGCCCCCCTTGGATTGCTGCGTGACCTGGCCCAGGGCATAGTGACTCCAGACATGAACAACGTGCTCGTCTTGACCGAAAGGCTCAAGGCTGAACTCGATCAGATGCTGGCTGAGCACCGGTCGATACTCACGGCGTTGAAGAGACTCTCGGCGGCTGCGCGCGAAGCGGGCAAGATCGAGTAGGTGGATTTTGCGGAAACCCTCAAGCTACATGCAGAGACAGAGGAAGATATCGCATATCCCGCGGCCATCCTGGTCGGCGAGTATATCCGGTTGAGGACGGACTCGGCATAGCCCTGCCACCTGTGCCGAAGAGTTGCAAGGAGGCGGCTGCGGTGACCATACCAGCGGCCAAGCCTGTGCTCTATACGGTAGGGCACTCGACACGGTCCTTGGACGAGTTTATGACACTGCTGCTCAGTGCCGGTTTACGACAGGTGGTGGATGTGCGCACCATCCCACGCTCTCGGCGCAACCCCCAGTTCAACGGCACGACTCTGGCGATCGCGTTACAGAACCAGGGACTGGTCTACCGCCACCTGCAAGGATTGGGCGGTCTCCGCCATGCTCGACCCGACTCCGTCAACCTGGGGTGGCGCAACCCTTCCTTCCGCGGGTTCGCCGACTACATGCAGACTCGGGACTTCGCCGAAGCGCTCGAAGTGCTACTCGCGCTCGCCGTCGAGGCACCCACAGTCATCATGTGCGCCGAAGCGCTCCCTTGGCGCTGCCACCGCTTCCTGATCGCCGACGCTCTCGTGGTACGCGCTTTCCCGGTGGAACACCTCATGAGCCCCGGGGTGTCCCGCGCCCACTCGTTGCACCCTTTGGCCGTGGTCGACAACAGGCTCGTCAGGTATCCGAATCCGTCACGCGACGGCCCGCCGGCCGGCGGCGCAGAAGGCTCCTCGCTCCGAAACACCGGCAACGAGAATTCGCCTTGTTCGGGCACAGGTTTTCCTGCCCTATCTACTCCAGGCGCCGGTGCTCCCGCGGCCCCATACCCCGCGGAGCTTTCCCAGCGCGAGTAGGCCCGCCGGGGCGATGCCGATCTCCGGGCAGCCCCGGCCGACCCCGCGGCCCGGACTCATCCTCGGTCGGTGGGCGTCGTCCGTCCGCGACGACGGAGCAGTGATCGCCTCGTTTTCATAAGACGTTTTCAAGAGACGACCAATGAGACTTAGTATACCACTGGTATGGACACCAACTCTGAAAGAACTCGAGCATTCAGGCTCGCGCACTACTCGTGTAGCCACCAACCAAGTGGGCTGTGGGGCGGGAAAGAATTACCGGCGAATGCTGTAACTCCATGACATCAGCTCAGTTTCACTATTGTGTTGACGCTGATCGGCCGATACATCAGTCCGCGAGGGTCAACGAGGCTGCACCGCCTGCTGGAAAGAGGCGACAGCCCGGCTGGAGGCCGAGCACCACTATTACCAACGGTCGGCCAAGCCAAGGAGGGAGGGATGCCCATGGATTGAGAGGCCATCGATGGCTCTTATCCGACGGCCGGATGGACACCAACGCGCTCTGTCCCACAAGCTGTCGCCAAGAGCCTTCGCTGCGGCACGAAAGCCCGTAATCGTTCCGGAGGTTGTGATGATAAGCACAAAGCGCCCGCTAGTGATAGCCTCACTGGCCGTGATCGCCCTCCTCGTTCTTGCAGGAGTGGCTTGGGCCGCAGGCATGTTCCCGGACGTAGATGCCAACGACTCGCACGCGGACGCGATCCAGTGGGCCGCCGAGAACGGCATCGTGAAGGGCTACACGAACGGCAACTTCGGCCCCTACGATCCCATCCTGCGGGGCCAAGCGGCCACGATGTTCAAGAACTACGACGAGTACCTGAAAAGCACGAGTGACGGAACGTCCACCTGCGCGGATTGCCACAACGACACGACGTTGATCACCGGCAAGAAGACCGCGTGGGCAGAGTCCGGGCACGGAACTGGTGAAGCATATGTGCGGGGTACGAGCGCAGGCTGTGCCGGCTGCCACTCCGGTGGAGGCTTCAGCGCCATGGTTGCGGCGGGGCAAAGCCCGGACAAGGTCACGGCTGGCGACCCGAACCCGACGCGCCAGGACTGCCGCGCCTGCCACGAGATCCACACCAGCTACACCGGTGCCGACTGGGCCCTGGAGACAACCGCCCCGGTAAAGCTCTTCGCCATTGCCGACAAGACGTTCGACGGCGGCAAGGGCAACCTGTGCGCCAACTGCCACCAGCCGCGCCGCGGGTTCCCGACGGCGGAGAACGGCGTGATCAAGGGGATCAACGCCCACTGGGGCCCCCACCACGGCCCGCAGAGCGCCATGTTGCTCGGTACTGCCGGCGCCGGTGTCGAAGGCGCCCCCAGTGGGCACTACAAGTTCGTACAAGATACCTGCGTGGGCTGCCACCTGGGCCCCAACGACAGCCACACGTTCGAGCCGGACGTTGCGGTCTGCAAGACCTGCCATGCGGGTGCCACGAATTTCGACATCGACGGCGTACAGACGGAGACCAAGGCGCGCTTGGATCAACTCGGACAGCTTCTGGTCGACGCAGGGGTTTTGAGTGACATCACCGCAGACGGCCATCCGACTGTGACGGAAGCCCCGGAAAACGTGGCTCTTGCCCTTTACAACTGGATCTACATCGCTCACGAAGACAAGAGCCTGGGTGTTCACAACCCCGCCTATACCAAGGCCCTGCTCGACGCTGCGTTCGCCGCGCTGGGACAGTAGACCGCGTAGGGCGCCACACTTGGTTCTACAGACAGGGCTGCCACTTGGCAGCCCTGTCTCATGCTGGGGTCCCCGATACGTCTCTCAGAGTCCCACCCAATGAGAACCGTCGAACCTCGTGTCGGATGGCGCATCCCCTTGTAGCGCAGGTTCAACGTGGAATAGTTGAACCGCCCCGGGTTCACGTCGAGCCTCAGCCACCCAACGAGAGCCCACGCTGGGCTCCCTCTGCAACGGCGCCGTTACCGCCGGTCACCGGCGCGCACTCTTATGCCACGTCCGGGGACAGTACCGGATCCCGGCGGTTGGGTCCGAGGCCTTTCCTCTCTAACTTTTCCGTCCGCCCGGTCTTGTATGATGGAAAAGAACATCCATCTGAGGGTTCCAAGGGAGTGGGACATCCAGCCCAACGGCCGTGAACTGCGACAGAGCTGTGAGATATATGGATGAGGTCCCGATCGAGCGCGCGGGGGAGACATCTCTGAGTCATATTGGGCCTGTCATCCGGTTGTTTGTCCTACGCGGCCGGTTCCACCGAAT
>JAJZQK010000316.1 GCA_021847625.1 Chloroflexota bacterium | reverse complement strand
TCCTTGTCATTATCCCTTGAGACCGGTCACCACAATCCCCTTGATGAAGAACCGCTGGAACACGAAGAACACCAGAATCATCGGCGCGACGACGGCGACCGCCGCCGCCATCACCAGGTTCCACTCCACGTACATGCCCATCAGGCTGTAAAGGCCCAGGATGACGGTCCGCACCTCAGTCCTCTGGAGGAAGACCAGCGGGCCGACGAAGTCGTTCCAGGTGGTCTGAAAGGAGAAGATGGCCACGGCGGCTAGGACCGGCCGGGAGAGGGGCAGCATGATGCGCCACCAGATGCCCAGCTCGCTCGCGCCGTCGATGCGTGCCGCGTCGACCAGGTCGGCCGGGATCGTCAGAAAGAACTGCCGCATCAAGAAGATGAAGAGGGGCGTGCCGAAGAAGGCCGGTACGACCAACGGCAAGAATGTGTTGATCCAACCGATCTTGTGAAAGAGAATGAACAGAGGCACCAGGCGGACGATGAGCGGGACCATCATCGTGCTGAGGAGGACCATGAAGAGCACGTCTCGACCCGGAAAGCGGAAGCGAGCAAAGCCGTAGGCTACGAGCGAGCACGAGAGGAGGTCGCCGACGATTACCAAGGCCGCGATAATGGCCGTATTCCGCAGGAAGAGCGAGAAGGGTATCAGTTTGAACAAGGCTTCCGAGTAATTGGCCAGGGTAAGCGTAGTCGGCCACAGGTCAGGCGGATAGGTGAACACGCGTTCTGGCGTGCTGAATGACATCAGGATCAAGAGATACAGGGGTATCAGCATAGTAATGGCGACGCCGCCCAGCAGCCCGAAGGCGAACAGATTCATCCCCAACCTTGCCCACAGGGACGTTCTCCGGGGTTGCTCTGGTGTAGCGCTTCCCGCCGCACTAGACGTACTAGATACGCTCCGCATCAGACGCGCTAAATACCTAGATACGTTCATATTGCACCCACCGGTCGGAGGTCCTCATGAGGATCAGGGTGAAGATCATGATGACGATAAACAGAATGGCTGACAGGGCCGAGGCGTAGCCCATGTTGAAGAAACCAAAGGCCTGCCGGTAGATGTACACGACGTAGAAGAGGGTGGCATCGTTGGGCCCGCCTTTCGTCATAATGAAGGCGTAGGCGAACACCTGGAAGCTGCTGATGATGTCGATGATGGCGTTGAAAAGGATCACGGGCGTTATCATGGGGATGGTCACGTTGCGGAGCTTCTGCCACCAGTTGGCGCCGTCGATGGAGGCGGCCTCGTACAGTTGCTCTGGCACACCCCCCAGGCCGGCCAGGAAGACGATCATCGGGATACCCACGTGCCAGAGGGAGATGAAGATGATGACCGGTTTCACCCACGCCTCGCTGGTGAGCCAGTTGATCTCCGGCAGTCCCGCCAGGCTGCCGAAGTAGTTGATATAGCCGATGCGGGGGTCGAGCAGGATGCGCCAGATCACTGCCAGCGCCGCGATGGGAATCATGGACGGCACGTAGAGGGCGGTTCGAAAGATGCCGATGCCACGCACGGCGCGGTTGAGGAGCAGCGCCAGGACGAAGGCCAGCGTCAGGTGCAGCGGCACGCGGATGAGCACATATAAGACGGTATTGATCAGGGACAGGACGAACTTCGGATCGCTGGTGAAGATGTGCTCGTAGTTCTCCAGCCCCACCCAAGTGGGGCTGGAGAGGATAGGGTACTCGGTGAAGGACAGATAGAAGACGGCCAGCAAAGGACCGGCCGTGAAGGCAAGCAACCCGATGAGCCAGGGTGAGATGAAGGCGTAGCCCCACAGCATCTCGCGTCGCGCCAGCGAAGAGCGGCGCGGCACGACGCGAGGCCGCGTCACCGGAGGATCTCTCCTTCCCTCACCCTGGCCCATAGCCGGTACTCCTCATTCCGCAGCCACGCTACTTCTTCCGCTTGGCGTTCCAGTCATCCAAGAGGGCCTGGCCTTGCTTGGCGTAGGTATCCAGGGCCTGCTTGGGCGGCATCTTCTCGTAGAGGATGGCGTCTTGCATCTCCAACCACAGGTTATCGAACTTCGGGTGAATGCTGGTGACCGGAACGGGGATGTTCGTGCTGAGGTCCTTCAGTACCACCGGCCAGAAGGGGTTAGTCTTCGTCAGCTCCGGCCCCTCGTTGCACTGAATCACCGGGGAAGGGCGACTTTGATCCCATACGAAAGGACAGGTGTGCTTCGAGGCGGCCGTGAACTTGATCCACTCCCAGGCGGCGTCGTGGTCCTTGCCAGCCTTGGCGATGGAGAACATCCACCCGCCCACCGATGGCGTCTGTCCCTTGGACTCAGGATTGTTGGCGTTGCGAGGGAAGTTGTAGGTGGCGAACTGGATGCCCGGCGCGTCCTTCGGCAACTGAAAGAACCACCACGAGCCGTTGACGGCGGTTACGTACTTCTCTGGCCTCCAGTCCTCGGCGCGGATGGCGTCATTGCGAATGGTGCCATAGGCCAGGTCCTCGTACCTGGGGGCCTGCGCCTTCACGAACTTGAGCAGCCACTCCGCCGCCTCCACCCCTCGGGGGCCGTTCCATTCGATCTTGGTGAGGTTGTCATCCCAGTAACGCCCGCCGTTGGCGTAGGTCAGCACGAGATGTCCCGTCATGCCGAGGGCGATCTTGGCCGGGTCCATTACGTAGAGCCCGGCCTTCTTGGCCGGCTCGACCAGGGCTTCCAGGTCCTGCCAGGTCTCGATGGGCTTCTTAGGGTCCCAGCCCACCTTGGCGAGCAGTTTGGTGTTCACAAAAAGCAGGTGGAAAGCACCGGCCGTCACGTTGGGGAGCCCGTAGGCCTTGCCCTGCCAGGTGCGGCTGCGGAACTCGCCCGGATAGAACCAGTCAGCCTTGACGCCGTCCCGCTGCATCAAGTCGTCGAGGGGCAGGATCGCCTCCGTCTCGGCGAAGAAGGCGATGTTGCTGGACAGGACCGCCAGGACGTTGGGGGGCGCGCCAGCGGCGATAGCTGAGACCTGCTTCTCATACATCTGCGGGGACGCGGCGACGTCGTTCTCGACCTTGATGCCCGGGTAGATGGCGGTGAAGTCTTTGATCCACCGCTCGACCAGAGGGATGCGCGCCCCGGCCCAGGGGTTCGAGAACTGGACGGTCCCCTTCACGTCCGGATAGGCCAGGTACTCGCGGCCCAGCTCCGTTTTCAGCACCACGCCCTTGGGGCCGGTCTTCGCCGCCGGCGTGGCGGGTCCACCAGCGGGCACGGCGGCAGGGGCGCAGGCCGCCAGAAGGCCCACGGCGGTGGCGCTAACGCCCAGGCGTAGAATGGCGCGCCGCGGGAGCGTAGCGGTCCAGGGTCGGCGCTGAGGGTCAACGTTCGGGAACGGTTTCACGGCAGCCTCCTTTGCGAATCGTTTCTATTCCTTGAGCGCCAGGTAGATCAGAACCTTCACCATGGGATCCGTGCCACGCAGTTCGCACTGCAGGCGCAGCCACTGGCCGAAGTGCCGTAGCTTACCCGAGTACAGGCTGGCCTCCCGGATTCCCGTCGGCTCGGTTCCTTCGTCGCACCAGAACAGCCCGTCGGGCGAGATCTGAGGGCGGACGTTCAGGACGACCCCCTCGCCGGACACGTCCAGCACTCGCACGAACCAGAGTGCCTCGCCGGCCCAACCGGCCTCGTACGGCTCAGTGGCGAAGTCCGCGCCGAACGTCGAGTTCCTCTCCAGAACGGCCGTGAAGGATTTGCGCACCATGTTCACTCACCAGTCCACCGAAACCAAGACTGAGTCGATATAGAGGAAGTTCCGAACCGAGGTATGCGTACCCACGTCGACGGCGAAGTTCAGTAGCTGATCCAATCCCCAGTACGGCTCGCCGTAGTGAGGTACATAGATCCGGCGCAAGTCCATCACCCGATCATTGACCTGGAGCTCCACGTTGCGCCGCTCACGAGTATCGAAACACCAGCGCAGGTAATGCCAGTTGACCTTGGTAGGCACCTCGTTGTAGCAGAGCGGCTGGCGGCCGCCTGGGACTTCCGCCCAGTCCTCGGGTTTCTGCACGTGGAAATCAACGGGGGTGTAGCCGGGGTTGGCAAGCTGCATCTTCGTCGTGGGCGCGAGCGACGTCTTGTACATCCACCTCTGCACGAAGTCGCCCTGAGCATCCGTGTTCACGTAGCGCAGGGCGCAGTGGTAACGCCGATCGCCGTCACAGACATCGTTGCTGATGGTGAAGTCACCGAACTGGGACTCCGACGGGTGGAAGTTGCCATCCCACGACCGAGATGCCGGCGTTCGCCGATCGAAGGTGGCTTCTACCTTGTAGGTGAAGTACATCTCGAACTGCACTAGACCCCTCTGGACGAACGTGAGACGCTTCAGCGCCAGGCTCCGGTGATTGGGCCGGGGCCGCGTAGCGAGCTTCAAGGCATACGTTCCGTTCATTGAGCCGTGGGTGCCGATGTCGAAGAACGTGCAGTTGCTGAGCTGGGGAGGACGGAAATCGCGCATCAGTGGTGGAATACTATCCAGGTTGCCGTCGTGATTCCCGACCAACTCGCACCAGCCATTGATGCCTTCGTCGAAATCGTCGAAGAACAGGATGCACGGCAGTGGGTTGTATCTGCTCAAGGCTGGATTAGCCTTGAGCAGAGCCTTCCGAATATCGTCCACCGCAATCACTGTGATCACCTCCTTAACACGCATCCCTTCTGGATTCCGGATAGTGTGAGCGGCGTATCGTCTATTCCAAGACAATGCCTGGCTGAGCAATACCGGCCGATAGCTTGGCGCCGCACGATCGGCGAATCACCAGTTCGGGCGAGAGGATGACCTTCTCAGGTTGTTCAGGCCGCTCCCCGCCGATGCGGCGAAGGAGTAGCTCAACGGCGCGCGCCCCCATCTCCGGTGTCGGATTGCGGACGCAGGTGAGTGGCACCTCCAGGTAGGGAGCGATTGGGAAGTCCCCCTGCCCCACCAGGGCCACGTCCTGCGGCACGCGCAACCCAGCCTCGCGGAGGGCCAGCAGCACCCCAGGGGCGACGAGGCCACTGTGAACGAAGATAGCCGTGAAGTGCAGGTCTTCGCCGAGCATGCGCCTGACTACCTCATAGGCGCCGGCCAAGTCGACCGCGTTTCGTAGCCCCAGGCGGATCAAGCGAT
>JAJZQK010000315.1 GCA_021847625.1 Chloroflexota bacterium | reverse complement strand
AGTACGCGATCGTGGCCGCGTTGATCGCGATCGTCGCCATGGCCGCCGTCCAGGCACTGGGCGGGGGTATCGCCCAGGTCTTTATCAATATCCTGAACAGCATCCTGGGCATCGGCGGGTGATGGCGGCGAGCATGGTTGGACGAGCCCGGGCGCTGGCCAGAGGCGAGCGCGGCCAGTCCATCGTCGAGACGGCCATCGCCTTTCCGCTGCTGCTGATGGTGGCCATCGGGCTGGTGCAGTTCGCGCTCTTCTACCACGCCCAGAACGTGGTCACCGGCGCCGTCCAGGAGGGAGCACGCGTGGCGGCCGCGGAGGACCGGACGCTGGCCGAGGGGGTCGTCCACACCGAGGTGCTGCTGCGGGCCGGGCTCGGCCGCAGCGCCGGCGACATCGCCGTGCGCGGGATCGATGGCGGCGACGCTGTCGCCATCGAGGCCCAGGGCCGGCTGCGAACGATCATCCCGTGGGTGGCGGACGCGACACTTCCGCTCTGGGCCAGAGCGGTGATCAGCAAGGAGTCCTTCCGTGTCGGCCCCGGCGGCTAGCCGCCGGGATCCCGTGGCCGGGAGCTGGCTACGGGCGCAGCGTGGGAACGCGCTGGTCGAGACGGCGCTGGTGCTCCCCTTGCTCCTGCTCCTCGGCTTCGGTGTGATCGGGCTCGGGCGGGTAGTGCAGGCCCAGATGGGAGTAAGCGCCGTGGCCCGCGAGGCCGCTCGGGCAGGCGCCCTGGCCAACGGTTCGGCGGAGGCAGCGGCGCGCGGGCTCGCGCGGGGAGAGGAGGTCGCGACCGGCTACCGCCTCACGAATGGCTCGCTGGGGCTCAGCGTCGCGCTGAACAGCTTCGCTCGAGGGGCGCCAGTGCGTGCGAGGGCAAGCTACGAGGTGGCGCTCGACGACCTGCCGTTGCTCGGTTGGGCGCGTTTCACGGTGGCGAGCGACCACGTCGAGCGGACCGACCTGTATCGGAGTCGCTGGCCGGCGGGAGGGCAACCGTGAGGTGGCACATGCTCAGTCGCCTCAAGCTCAGAGCCGTATCAGGTAGCGCACAGTCGGGACAAGCCATCGTCTGGATGGCAGTCATGATGCCATTCTTCCTCTCGGTCGTGGGCCTGGCGATCGATGGCGGTATCGTGTTCAGCACTCGGCGAGAGCTGCAGAACGTAGCGGATTCGGCCGCGCGCGCCGGGGCGATGCAGATCGACCAACGGGTCTACCGTGACAGCTCCGGCGCCACCGTCGTGCTGGATGCGTCGGCCGCGCGCCAGGTGGCGGGTGAGTATCTGGCCAGCCAGGGCTCGGGCCTGGCAGCCATGGTCACCGCCGAGCCTCAGCGCGTGGTGGTCCAGGTCAGTCGAGAGGTGCCGACGGGCTTTCTGCGCCTCGTCGGCATCGAGACGGTGCGCATCAGCGCTGTGGCTCTGGCCGACGTCCGCTACGGCATCGACCAGGCTAATCGCTAGCGTAAGGAGAGAGCAATGAAAGCAGATGAAGGAACGAAGGAAACGAATTCGGATACTGGTCCCGACCCTGAACGCCGACGACCCTTTTGGGTGGTTGGTCTCGCGCTGCTCGGTCTGGTAGTGGCTATGCTCGTCGGCGCTTCCCTCTTGGATAGGCAACTCCGACCGGGTGTCGGCATCGAGCCGGCGACTGCTGCGCCCGTTGCGGGAAAAGCGACCGAAACGTCCCAGCCCGGCCGTCAGCCAACTAGCCCGGCAGGCGGGATATCGACACCTGCGATCACGGCGACCCAAGCCGGGGGTGGAGCAGCCACTCCGTCCCGTGCACAGGAAGTGGAGCAAGCTTACCTGAAGTACTGGGAAGTCTACTCGGAGGCGATGTACACGCTCCGGACGTCACGGTTATCGGAAGTCGCTGCTGGAGAGCGCCTCGAGCAGGCTGTCGTTGAAGTCGAGAAGCTGAAAGCCCAGGGCAAGGCGGCCAAGATCGATGTCGAACACCACTTCTTCGTGTTCGATGCGACGGCGAACAGCGCCAGGGTTCACGACGAGTATGTGAACAACAGCTACGCTATCGATCCGGAGACGAAGCAACCTGTCGGTGCCCCGGGCAAGAGCGAGTCCATAGTCGACACCTACTTCCTGGAGCGGATCGACGGCGTCTGGAAGGTGGTTCGTGGTGTTCGAGAGTCGCGATAGGAGGTCGGCGGCGATGAGTTCTTCCATTGGTATCGCCAACTCACGACCCGGGCGTGTCGAGGGTCACGGCAGGTGGTGGCTTGCGGGCTGTTCTGGGATTGCCCTCGTACTCGCTTTCATCTTCTGGACAAGTATGCCGATGCTCGCTATCGCCGACGGGCCGCTTGGAGAGACTGTTACACCAGGGAGCGAGCTGCCGAAGACGCATGTCGACACCGAGGTCGAAAGCCGACCGGATGGCGTCTACATCAAGATCTCGGTCCGCCAGAACACGCCTGGGCGCCACTCGCCAGCGCTGCAGCCGGTCAGCGCCCAGCGACCGACGAATGCCGCCCAGCCGGTCTCAGAAACGAGCAGTACCTCAAGCGCGACCGATAGCGGTCGTTGGTGGACGGATAGGACGGGCATCCACCATGAGACGCCTGACGGCCATCGGTATGACCTGGCGATCCCCAACATCAGCTCAGCGACGCGGGCCGGCTGGCAGCAGGAGTTCCAGAACCACCCCGATGCGACGCCCTACACGCTCACTGTCGATGACCAGTTCCAGGGGATCATCTGGATTCCGAATCGCAACGACAACAACATCCGCTTCGGTTCGCCGCCCGCGGAACCGGTAGCCGATAGTAGACCAACCGGGGACGGCTCCAGCACCGACCCTCGCGAGGTAGCCCTGGATGCGCTCGGACACGTCCCGCTGCCCAACGTCCAGATCCGCACAAACCCGGCGCTCGGTCTCGTCGCTATGCCCGGCTGGTTCTGGGTCGAGGGCTACGACGGGGCGCCGTTCGGCACCTCGCGAACCGTGAGCATTCCACCGGAGGTCGGGCCCGAGGTGCCGTTCGACGTCGTGCCTGTGGATGATCCCCGTCGCCAGGGAAGCTCGTTCACCGTCGAGGTGCGGGTCTGGCCGAGCAGATACGAGTGGAGCTTCGGCGACGGCGCCACGCTGGCGACCGAGTCGCTGGGCAAGCCCTATCCGGCGGAGTCGGACATCCAGCACACCTACGAGTACTCCTCCCTGCAGTTCCCGAACGGCTTTCCGGTCCGGCTCACCATCGAGTTCGCGGCCGAATTCCGCGTCAACGGTGGCCCGCCCCAGGGATTGCCGCCGATCCGGCAGGCTTACGAGGCCGCCTACCGGGTGCAGGAGGTGCAACCGGTTCTGACCAGCCGATGAGGCGTCGGAGAGGAGCAGAAGCATGGAAAACGTCGGCTATCGTGATGAGGAGCAGCGCCAGGACGGGCTCCTCGGGCTCGTGGGGCTAGTCGCGGGCCTGGCCCTCGGCGCCCTGGCGCTGTACACGCTGGGCGGGCAACCCCACCTGCCGTCCGAGCTTCCGAGCTGGGAGATCGTCGTCCTCACGCTGCAAGGGTCTTCGGTGCCACTGGAGTCCCTCGCATACGTCCTCACGACCGTGGCCTGGGTGGTATGGTTCTGGCTCATCGCATCGCTGGTGCTGCGTCTTGCCGTGGTCGGCGCCGACGCTGCGACCCGGGGCGCCGCCTGGGCCAAGGCGCTGCGGGCTCTCTCCGACCGGATCACACTGCCCATCGTGCGGCGGCTCGTCGACGGGACGGTCGTGGCGATCATCGTCGTCAATCTGGCTGCCCGCTCGGCGCCGAGCGCGGCCGCGGCTTCCCCGATGCCGAACACTGTGGTCGCCGCCGTCTATGAGCCGGCCGGGCCGCAGGCAGATACGCCGGAAGCACAGCAGGACGGGGAGCAGCGGGCCGTCGAATACACCGTCCAGCCGGGCGATACGCTCTGGGCGATCGCGGAGCGCTTCTATGGTACCGGATACGAGTACCCGCGGCTGGTCGAGGCCAACGCAGGGCGGCAGATGCCCGATGGCCGACGCTTCACCAAGGCCGGCGTTATCCACCCCGGCTGGGTCCTGCTGGTTCCTCTCCCGAGTCGTGCCGTGGAGGAGGTCGGCGGGCACATCTACTACGTAGTCGAGGAGGGCGATACCCTGCGGGGCATCGCCGCGCGCCTTCTCGGGGATGAAGCTCGCTGGCAGACCATCTTCGACCTGAACCGTGGCACAGCCAGGCTTGAAGACGGCCGCGTCCTGAGGGTTCCCGATCTCATCTGGCCTGGCCTTCGGCTCAGAGTGCCCTCCGCAGCACCGGAAACTGTCGAGAAGCCATCCTCGTCGCCCGAAGGGGGTTCCACCCTAACCGGCGAAGCGCCTGCTGTCGCGGACCCGAGTTTCCGGCTCACGCCGGAGCCGACGCCCGCCCCGCCCAGCCCGACAGCAGACGCCACGGCAGCGGCCAGCGAGCCCACCATCGTTCCGACGCCCGCCACCGCCGCGGCCCCATTCGTGGCCGTCGAGCCTGAACCGATTTCGAGCGATAGCGCGGTATCGCCGCTGCTGTATGGTGCCGCCGGAATGGCCGCTGTCGGTGGCGCGGCGCTGCTCGCCGGACGACGCGTCCGGCGGAGTCTGAGCGAGCCGCCGATTCCCACAGAGCCCGAGCCACCCCCGAGCGATGACTTCGCCGAGGCCGAGTTCGCCCGCGCGCTCACGCATCAACTCCATGGCGGCGAGGTGGAACCGGTCGCCCTGGTCGCCCAACACGCCCTCCGCTTCCTCTCCGAGCACGGGCTGGACGACGTGGCGGTGATCACGGCACGCCAGGGCCGCAATTCGACCGCGCTGACGCTCAGCACGGGGCTGCTCGCCCAACCCCGCTTGCTGGAGCTTGCCCAGCGATTCGCCTCTCGCCTCGGCGGCAAGGCCCTCGCCTCGCTGACGCCCGACCACGACGTCTTGCTGCAGATGGCCGGCCCCAAGCTGGTCGGACTGCTCACGCCGTCTCCCGACGGACGAGTCGAGGCGCTCTGCCTGCTCCCGCTGGGCGTGCTCCCGAAGGGCGACACGGTCTACGCGAACTGGCACGAGCTCGGCCATGTCCTCATCGCCGGCCTGCCGGGTGGTGGAGCCGAGGTGATCCTCACCAGCTTCG
>JAJZQK010000314.1 GCA_021847625.1 Chloroflexota bacterium | reverse complement strand
GGTTGCTGCCCACCTGAAGGCGCCTCCTGGCTGCAGGCACTCAACAGCCCCAGCGCGCTGGTGGCCACCGCCGCCTGCAATAGACGCCTTCTGGTAAGACGACGTGACTTCAATAGGTCTCCCATTGCCTTCACTCTCCTCCTCTGAGTAATTTCGAGACCGTATCGCCGACGAAGTCTAAGACCCTAGCCAAGAGCAAACCGGCGCTTCTCTTGACCGGTCGTCTGGAAACGCGCTACCCTTTCACCGCCCCCGCGGTGAGCCCACTGATCAGATACTTGCGCACGGCGAGGGAGAAAATCACCACCGGCAACATAATCATAGTGCCGCCGGCCGTAACCTTGCCCCACTCCCAGCTTTCGTAGTTCATGAAATTGACGATCGCCACGGGTGCCGTCACCGCTTCCGTGCGAGTCAGGACCAGCGAATAGAAGAAGTCATTCCAGGATAGAAGGAAACAGAAGATCGCCGTGGTTGCCAGACCAGGCGCCGACAAGGGGAGAGTCACCCTGAGGAAAGTCTCCGCGATGCCCGCGCCGTCGATGTAAGCGGCCTCTTCCAGCGAGACGGGCAAGCCGTCGAAGAATGTTCGCATCAGCCAGATCACGAGCGACAGGTTGAACGTCAGATACACGATGACCAGACCCTGTACCGTGTCTATCATGTTGAGCTGCTTGTAGATCAGAAAGAAAGGGATACCAAAGGCGATCGGCGGCGCCATGCGCGTCGAAAGCGTCCACAGCGAAAGTGCCTTGTCTGCCCTGAATCTCGCCCTCGACAAAGCGTAGGCTGCCGGAACGCCGAAAATCAGAGAGACAATCGTCGTCGTCGTCGCCGTAAAGACGCTGTTCCCGAATGAACGCACGAACTGACCTCGCAGCACGTTTATGTAGTTATCGGTCGTGGGCGTAGCCAGCCAGTTCGGCGGCATTCGGAACGCCTCGATCTCCGGCAGAATGGACATCCTCAGGATCCAGAGGAACGGCACGAGGATGATGAACAGCAGCACGATGGCCAATGCGTACGTTGCGAACCGCCGGATCCGCATGCCCAACGGCCGGCGATTCGCCCGAGTCTCGACTGTCGTCACGCTACTCAACTTCCACCTCCTGGCCCACGGCCCGGATGACGCCAACGCTCAACCCGAAGGCAACCGCTAGCATCACCGTGATGATTGCGCTGGAGAAGCCGATGTATGTGTAGGAAAACGCCTCCAGGTAGGAGTAGTAATTCGTGGCCTCCGTGGCTACCCCCGGGCCGCCGCCGGTCATAATGTAGATGTGCGGAAATGCCTTGATGCTGTCGATCAGGCGGAACAGCGCCGCCACCAGAAGCACCGGCCGCAGCAAGGGCAACGTGATATGCCGAAAGATCTGCAATCCGGAGGCGCCGTCGATCCTCGCCGCCTCCAACGGTTCCTCCGGCATCATCTGCAAACCTGCCAGTAGCATCAGCAGGACAAACGGGAACCACTCCCAGACGTCGGCAATGATGATCGCCCACAGGGCCAGGTTGCCGTCAGCCAACCACGCTGGTTGGGGCAGGTGAAGCAGACCTAGAGTGTAGTTGAGGATACTGACGTTCGGGGTGAAGAGGATTTTCCAGGTTAGGGCCACCACCACGGGAGGCAACACCATAGGAAGGATAAATGCCGAGCGGAGGAACTCCAAGAACTTCAGACGGGCGTTAAGTAGAACCGCCAGCCCCAGGCCGAGAAGCATCTGCAGCGTCACCGTCCAGAAAGAAAGACGCGCCTGTACCCAGAGGGAGTTCCAGAAGCGGTCGTCCTTGAGCAGCTGCTGATAGTTGGTGAGGCCTGAGAAGTAGAGGGATTTCGGCTTGGTGAGGTCGAGGGGTGTGAAGCTGGTGGCAATGAGGTAGATGGTGGGCAAGATAGTGACGATGAACAGGAGGATCATCGCTGGCGCTAAGAAGTAGATGAACGTGCGGCGCCGTTTCACCGCCCACGGCACCGCCTTCGCCGGAGATGCCGGTGTGCCGATTGCCTTGGTACCCGGGGTTTCTCCCGTTTGCATACACTATTCCCCCGCGTTTCGATATTGAAGCTAACTCGAGCTATCTATCGCCAACGAAAACCGCTAGGTATCTATATGTAAAGGTGAAGGTCCGCCCAGTCCAGGTTTCAGTGATTCTACCGCAAGCACACCGCCATGTCAACCGGTATCAACTCCGACCAAGTAAGCGTATGACGGCACCACATACCATGGAAGACTCTGCCGTCCGTCCACATGCCCATAGTACCATAGTAAGGCCGCCGCGTCACCTCGGGCCTGCTGGGAACGAGCTGCCAACACCCCTGGCCAACAAGCTGTAGCCGTGAAGAGGGCAATTTCCCCCGACAGCAGGCCACACTGCTACCCAGAAAACACGTGGGAAAGCTAGCCGCCGATTTGAACGGCCAGGCCGCTTTCCCGCTCCACCGCGGAGCGCAGGTAGGCTATCTTCTCGTCGGTGAGCGTTTCCACGCCGTCCAGAGCGTAGCCCCTCCCCAGCGCGAGGTACTTTGATTCCCCCAGCCGGTGATAGGGCAGCAGGTGCAGCCCGCTCACGCCCAGTTCCCGGGCCAGCAAGGCGATCCTTCGCACCGTCTCCTCGTCGGCGTTGCAGCCGGGAACCAGCGGGACACGCACGATCACCGACTTGCCTAGCCTACTGACGCGGCGGAGGTTGTCGAGGATGAGGTCATTGGAAACGCCCGTCAGGCGCCGGTGCGCTTGCGGGTCGACGTGCTTTACGTCGAAGAGGACCGTGTCGGTATGGGCCAACACCTCCGCAAAGTCCTCCCAGGCGGCCAGGCCCGAGGTCTCGATGGCCGTGTCGAAGCCATGGCGCTGGCACGCTTCGAGCAACTCGGCGACGAACTGCGCCTGCAGCAGCGGCTCCCCGCCAGACGCCGTGACGCCCCCGCCGGAAGTACGGTAGAAGATGCTGTCCTTCTCTGCTTCCCGCAGGACCTCCCCTACCGTCATCTCCTTGCCCCGCAGGGCGCGGGCGTTCGCCGGGCAGGCCTCCACGCACTCGCCGCAGGCCTGGCACAGCCCCCTATCGGTAAGGAAGGCGCCCCCGTCCGCCTTCAGTATCGCCCCCCGGGGGCACGCCGCGTAGCAGCGTCCGCAGCCTATGCAGCGGTCCGGGAACAGCATCAGGTCCGGGGAGCACCTTTGCGACTCGGGGTTGCAGCACCACAGGCAGCGCAGCGGACAACCCTTGAGGAAGACGAGCGTGCGGATGCCGCCGCCATCGTGTATTGAGAAGCGTTGGATATCGAAGACCAAACCCGTGGCCACCGCCACCCCCAACCTAGAGATCGTGCGCGTTGCGGGCGATGATGGAGTCCTGCGCCGCCCGCGAAAGGTCCGTAAAGAAGGCGCTGTAGCCGGCCACGCGCACCACCAAACCCCGGTGTTGCTCGGGATGGGCCTGGGCGTCGCGCAGTACCTCGCTCGACACGAGGTTAAACTGCCAGTGGAAACCGCCCGCGGCGACGAAGCTGCGCAGCAGCTGAGCCATCCGCCGCCGTCCTTGGTCGCTGGCCAATAGCGATGAGGTCAGGCGCTGGTTGACGATCACCCCGTTGGGCGCCCGCACCAGGTCGACCTTCGTCACCGATCGCAAGGCAGCGGTCGGCCCTCGCAAGTCCCGGCCGTAGGTCGGGGAGAGGCCGTCGGACAGCACTTCGCCGGCCTTGCGGCCATCCGCCGTTGCCCCCACCTTCATCCCGGCCCCCACCTGGGCCGTCACCGAGTAGAGGGCCGGCATCATCGGCCCGCCCCGCGGATTGCGCAGCTTGGCCACTTCGTCAAACCACTTGTTCGTGACGTGAACGACAAGCTCATCCACATAGTCGTCGTCGTTGCCGAACTTCGGTGCCTTGTTGGACAATATAAGCCTCACGTCCTCGGCATCGGCGAAGTCCCCAGCCAGGCAGCCGACAAGGTTGCCAAGCGAAATCCTTCCCTCCTCGAAGACGAGCTTCTTGATCGCCGCCAGCGAGTCGCCCGCCGTGGCCGAGCCCACGCCCACCGGCCCGGTGAAGTTTCGCCGGGCCCCGCCGCGCGTGACGTCCTTGCCGTTCGCGATGCAGCCCGGCACAAGAACCGAGACGGAGGGGTAGGGGACTAGCTCGGCGTGCACCCAGTCGGTGAGGTTAGCCTCGGCCCCCAGCATGCGGACCCCGTGCTCCATCTGCCTATCGAACGCGGCCTGCAGGTCTTCAAACGTGCCGAAATCGGCAGCCTCGCCGGTCCTCGGGCCCACTTGCCTGCCCGTCATGGCGCAGCGGCCGTCGTTCAGCGCAAGCTCAAGCGCCTTGGCGAAAGAGAGGTAGCCGCCGTTGCAGCGCCCCCAGGTCCCGAGCGTGTTGACCTCGTCACAGCCCACCGGGATGTAGTCGCGCGCCTCCTTGAGCGGGAAGCCGTAGGGAAGCAGAGCGGACACGATCAACTCATCGTTCAGCACCTGCGGCATGCCGTTGCCGCCGCTAATCGACTCCACGACCCGGCCCAGAAACTCCTCCGGCGTGTATTTGTGCAGGCGCACGGTGAAGTTCGGCTGCGGCAGCTGGAGGTGCTGATTCGCGGCCAGGCACATGTAAGACAGCAGGTTCGTCGCATCGCGGCCCTCCGTATCGATGCCGCCCACGCAGAGGTTCTGGCCCACCGAATACCCCGCGTTGATCTCCGCCGCCCGCTCCTCGTCCACACGGATGATGTGGCTGAACTTGACCCAAAGCGATTCCAGCAGCTCCTGCGCCTCGGCCAGGGAGAGGAGACCGCTGTCCAGGTCCGCGGCCAGGTAGGGATACACGTACTGGTCGAAGCGGCCTGGCGTGATGGAGAAGCCGTTCGCCTCGATCTGGGGAACCAGTTGCGCGAACCAGAACGACTGCAGCGCCTCGTGAAAACCCCTTGCCGGCTCGGCCGGTACCCGCTCGCAGACCACGGCGATGTGCTCCAGTTCGGCCCGCCGGCCCGGGTCAACCTCGTCTGCCGCCAGCCTGCGCGCGTGAGCCGCGTGCCGGCGGGCGAAGGCCACCGTGCCCTCGCAGACCTCGACGGCCGCCAGCAAAAAGGCCCGCTGTTCGTAGTCGTCGGGGTCGGCAGGGTCGAGAGCGGCCAGCCGTTC
>JAJZQK010000313.1 GCA_021847625.1 Chloroflexota bacterium | reverse complement strand
GATCTGCGCCTCGTCGTTCTCGCGGATACGCGGAATGACCTCTTTGGCAGCGAAATCCCGCACCATGTCGCGCACCATCAGGTGCTCTTCGCTGAACGTGAAATCAAGCATTGCCCTCTCCCCGCAACAAATAATTGCCTAGCAACCTGTAGCGCGAGGGCTCGTCCCCCGCGGGGTCTCCTCGCACCGCGCTGGTTCAGCCGTGCTGCCGAGCTCCCTTTCCAGGGAGGCTCTCGATCTCCCTCTCCCTTCCAGGGAGAGGGTAAGGGTGAGGGTCGTATTCCCCCGTAGTCTACCGAATGCCGGCCTGCGGCCGGCTCCCCTCACCCTTACCCTCTCCCCAAAGGGGCGAGGGAAGAGACGCGGCGGCAGGGGACAAGCCCATGCCCTACAGGATGGTCGGCGTCCCGCCTGCTACGCGTAGGGCAGACCCTTGTGGCCTGCGCCTGGCCGGCGTCGAGCCGGCCCATCGCCGGTGCCCTCTCCCAGAAGGGACCAGGGAACATATGCCCACCTCCTAAGAAACAGGCTCCCCGGCACCAGCGGCACTACGCTACGGCCGCACGCTACGCCAGCTCCAGCACGAGGCTGCCGCCGTGGCCGCCGTTGCCGCAGATGCCCGCCAAGCCCCAACGCCCGCCCCTTTCCCGCAGGGCGTAGATGAGCTGGAGAACGATGCGCGTGCCCGACATCCCCGTGGGGTGGCCGAGCGAGATGGCCCCGCCGTAGACGTTCGTCTTCTCGCGCGATAGGTCCAGGTCGCGCATCACTGCCAGCACCTGAGCAGCGAAGGCCTCGTTGATCTCCACGAGATCCATGTCCTTCACCTGCATCCCTAGTCTCTGGAGGGCCTTGCGACTGGATACCACCGGGGCGATGCCGAAGTCGGCCGGCTCGACCGCCGCCACGGCGTAGGAACGCACGTGGGCCGCCGGGCGCAGCCCCAGCTGCTCCGCCTTCTCCTTGGCGACCACGACGACCGCCGCCGCGCCGTCCGTGATCCCGGAGGCGTTGCCGGCCGTGATCGTGCCGTCCGTGCCAAAGGCGGGCGGCAGCTTGGCCAGCTTCTCGGGACTCGTATCCGGGCGCGGGTGCTCGTCCTCCTGGAAGACGACGGCGGGGCCCCGGGCCTGCGGGATCTCCATCGGCACGATCATCTTGGCGGCAAAGCCCTCGGCCTTGGCGGCGGCCGTTGCCTGCTGGCTCTCGTAGGCGTACCGGTCCTGCTCCGCGCGACCGATGCCGTAGCGGCGGGCCAGGTCGTCCGTCAGCTCGCCCATGTGCCGGTTGGTGATGCCGCAGATGTAGCCGTCCTTGTACATCGCGTCGAGGAGACGGGCATCGCCGAGGCGGCTGCCCCAGCGCTGGTCGACGGCCAGGAAGGGGATGCTGCTCATGTGCTCCATGCCCCCGGCCAGCACGACATCGGCCTCGCCCAGTTGGATCCGCTGGGCGGCCACGATAATCGCGTGGAGGCCCGAGACGCAGGCCTGCTGTAAGGTGAGGGCCGGGACGGACACGGGCAGGCCGGCCCGTATGGCCACCTGCCGCGCCGTGTTGGGGCCGGCCGCCGCCTGGCGGGCGTGGCCGAGGACGACCTCGTCCACCTGCTCCGGCCGCACGCCGGAGCGCGCGAGCGCCGCCTGGGCGGCCGCCGTACCCATCTGCACGGCGGTGAGGTCCCTCACCGTCCCCCCGAACTTGCCGATCGCCGTCCGGGCCCCGTCGAGAATCACCACTTCTCTGTTTGCCATTTCGCTCCCCCTTAGCGTCCTTGCCAGTGCGGCGGGCGCTTCTCCCGGAAGGCGGCCACGCCCTCGGCCTTGTCCTGCGTGCCGGCACAGATGGCGAAGAGCCTCGCCTCCAGCTCGAGGGCCGAGCGGAGGTCCGTGCCCAGGCCCAGGTTGATCGCGTCCTTTGCCGCCCGCATGGCAATGGGCGGCTTGCCGGCCAGCTTGTTTCCCAGCTCCTTGGCGGCGGCAATCAGATCGCCGATCGGCACGACCTTGTTCACCAGGCCGATGCGGTACGCCTCCTGGGCGTCGATCAGGTCCCCGGTGAGCACCATCTCCATCGCCCGCCCCTTGCCGATGAGGCGGGCCAGCCGTTGTGTGCCGCCCAGGCCGGGGATGATGCCCAGGTTGATCTCCGGCTGGCCGAACTTCGCCGTCTCGGCGGCGATGCGTAACGTGCAGGCCAGCGCCAGCTCGCACCCGCCCCCCACGGCGTAGCCGTTGACGGCGGCGATGGTCGGCTTGTACATGTTCTCCAGGCGGTCCGTGAGGCGGCGGCGCTGGCGATAGGCCGGACCTAGCTCGCTGACGACGTTCCGCGCCGCCATCTCGTTCAGATCGGCGCCCGCCATAAAGGCCCGCTCGCCGGCGCCGGTGAGGACGAGCGCCCCCACCTCGTCGTCCGCCTCCGCCACGTCCACGGCCTGCTCTAGCTCCGCCACCATCGCCCAGCTGAGGGCGTTGCGCACCTCCGGCCGGTTGAACGTGACGATGCCGAGCCGGCCTTCCTTCTCGTAGGTGATGCTGCTATAGGGCATTGCGTGATTGCCTCCTCCGCTTCTTGGCAGTACCGTCGCGCGACTACTAGTCGCCGTAGTCGTAGAAGCCGCGCCCCGTCTTGCGCCCGAGGTGCCCGCCGCGGACCATCTTGCGCAGCAGCGGGTGCGGCCGGTACTTGGGGTTGCCCAGCTCGCGCGTCAGGCTGTCGGCATTGGCGACGGCGATGTCGATGCCGACCAGGTCCAGCAGTTCGAAGGGGCCCATCGGGACCCCGGCGCCCAGCTTCATCGCCGTGTCGATGTCCTCTTTGCTCGCCACGCCCTCGCCCAGCAACTCCACGGCCTCGTTGCGCATGACGCTGAGGATGCGGCTGACGATGCCGCCCGGCGATTCCTGGGCGACGATGGGCGTCTTGCCGAGGCCGCGGCAGAACTCGACGCAGGCGGCTACCGTCTCCTGGGACGTGAGCAGGCCGGGGGTCACCTCCACCAGCTTCATCACCGGCGCCGGGTTGAAGAAATGCATGCCGATGGTCCGCTGTGGGGTCTTGGTGGCGGAGCCTATCTCCGTGGGCGAGAGGATCGAGGTGTTCGTGGCGAGGATAGTCTCCGGGGCGACCAGGCCCTCCAGGGAACGGAAGAGGTCCTTCTTGACGGTCATGTCCTCGAACGCGGCCTCGATCACGAGGTCGGCGGGGACGACATCCGCCAGATTGATCGTCGTGCGCAGGCGCGAGAAGGTGGCCTCCACCTCGTCGGCCGTCATTCGTCCCTTGGCGACCTGCCCCTCAAGGTTCTTGCGGGCGCGGGACAGGGCCCTGCTCAGAATCTCCTCGCTGAGGTCCTGCAGAACGACCGGGTAACCGAACCGGGCACAGGTCTGGGCGATGCCCATGCCCATCACGCCCGCGCCCACCACACTGATGCCTCGGATCTCCATAAGCGTGCCTCCTCATTGCGGCAGCTCCCGGCGGGGAGCTGCCGGCGTCTAACGGTTCTCCTCGTCGGGCCACGCCATTGGGCGCCCGACCCCTTCGGCTGTCGCTACTGCTGGCCGCCCCCGGACGCCTTCTGGGCCTTGACGGCGGCGATCAGCTGGGGCACGACCTCGAAGACGTCGCCCACCACGCCAAGGTCCGCGAACTTGAAGATGGGCGCCTCCGGGTCCTTGTTGATAGCCACGATGTGCTCCGAGCCCTGCATGCCCACCTTGTGCTGGATCGCCCCCGAGATGCCGCAGGCGATGTAGAGCTTGGGCTTGACGGTCTTGCCCGTCTGCCCCACCTGGTAGGTCCCGGGCACCCAGCCTGAGTCTACCGCCGCCCGGGAAGCGCCGACGACGCCCCCCAGCGCCTCCGCCAGCTCGCGCAGGATGGCGAAGTTCTCCGGGCCGCGCATGCCGCGCCCGCCGGAGACGATGATGTCCGCCTCCTCCAGGCTCAGGGCCTGGGACTTCTCCCCCGCCAGGCCGAGGACCCGCGCCAGCAAGGCCCCCGCGGATGGCCCCTCTCCCCACACCTCCACGGCCGACCCCGCTCCCTCCACGGTGCTCGCCGTGAAGGACTTGGGCCGCACGGTGGCGAAGCGCACACCCTCGCCGACCGTGCGCGAGGTGACGAGCGTGCTCCCACCCAGGGCGGCGCTGTGCCCGCGCACCTGGCCCTCGACGAACTCCAAATCGACGAGGTCGGCCAGCAGCGGCGCGCCAAAGCGGCTGGCGAGCCGCGGCGCCAGGTCCTTGCCCACCACCGTGGACGCAAAGAGGACGAGGTCCGGCTGCTCTTTCTCAATCAAAGCCGCCAGCGTCTCCGCGGCCGGCAACACGAGGTAATCGTCGTACGCCGCGTCCTCGGCCACGAAGACCTTGCTCGGCCCGTGGGCGCTCAGCTCGTCCGCCACTTTGCCGGCCCCCCGGCCTAGGACGACCGCCGACACCTCGCCCAGGGCGCGGGCCTTGCTCAGGATCTCCAGCGAAGTCCGCTTGGGCGTGCCCTGCCACGTCTCCACGAACACCATTACCTTCTCTTGCGCCATCGCTGTTCTCTCCCCCTGCGCCGTTCGTGTTTGTTCGTCGTCAGCCTAAATGGCCAGGCCTCATCTCTGCTGCACGGTTGGCCGGTGGAATAGCCCAGCTGCTGCTCCGCCGTCATTCCCGCGGAAGCGGGAATCCATCCGGTGCATGGCCATGCCAGGGACTGGATCCCCGCTTGCGCGGGGATGACTCCCCGTGGTCCGGCAACATCGCCCACGTGGCCACTGGATCCCCGCTTGCGCGGGGATGACCTTGCCGGCGCAGAGTACGTTGACCTCCACCTTACTGGATCCCCGCTTGCGCGGGGATGACAGGAACGCCGGCAGAGCCTGCGTGATCCCTCGCGACAGCGAGCACCCCGTCAGCAACGGCTATGTCGGACTATTCAGACGATCTTGATCTTCGCCAGGTACCCGGCGATGATGGCCCCCCCGCGCCCGTCGGCCGGCAGGACTTGCCCAACCTCGCGTGCCTCGGGGTAGGCCAGGGCCTGCACGGCCACCCGGGCCCCGGCCGCTCCCACCTCGGCGGGAGCCAAGCCCAGCTCCGAGACAGCCATCTGCTTGATCTCCTTCTTCTTGGCGGCCATGATGCCCTTGAGGGAGGGATAGCGCGGCTCGTTGATGCGGATG
>JAJZQK010000312.1 GCA_021847625.1 Chloroflexota bacterium | reverse complement strand
CGAGGTCGGCAGTACCTGGTAGACCAGCAGACGAGCCTCCGGCGACATCAGCGGCGTCACGGTGAACGAGAACTCGGGCGTGGGCGAGAAGTCCGAGAAGAGGATCTTCCCACGCGAGACGACCTCGTAGTAGAAGTTTCTGGCTTCCTTGGTGGCCGACACTCTGAACCGCGCCGTATCACCCACCCGCAGCGTGGCCCCGCCCAGTTGCTCGACGCTGATGAAGGAGCCGGTGGGGGAGTGGCCGGCCTGCATCGCCAGGGACGTGTAAGCGTCCTGCGCCGTGGCGGACAGGCTCAGCGAGATGGCGTCGGCAGGGGGCGTCACCTTGAGCAGGGCCTTGCCCTGGCGCACCGACACCCTCTGGCTATCCTGTGTGACGTTGAAGCTTTCCTTCGTGTAGTTGAGGGTGAGCCGTACGTCGGCGTCGACCGGCTGGCGATCTGGCGTCTCGGCAATGATCAACATAGAGAGGGGCAACCCGGGCTTAAAGGAGGAGCTGTCGGGTATCACCTGCAGCGTGACCGGGCTCGGCGCGACCGTCAGCAGCTGCGTCGTCTTCTCCTCGTAGCCGGTCGCCTTCTCGCGCACGGTGACCTCGAGGCTGACGTTGCCCATGCCCTTGGCGGCGGGCACGCCGCTGACGTACTGCACCGCGGGCAGGTCAAAGTCGAGCTTCCCATCGATGTCGCGGGTGACGTTGGCGTACTCTTGCCAGGTGCCCACGTAGCGCAGGGCCTTGATCTCGACCTCGCCCTTCACGGGCTTGCCGTAGCTATACTCGGCGGCCACCGTGCCCTTGATGGGCTCGCTGGCGAGGACCCAGTCCTTGGCCAGGTCGAGGGTAACCTCGTACTTGGGGAGGACGTAGCGTTCGACCCTGATGTCCAGCTGGGCCGATCGTTTGTCGGACTGGGCGTTGATCTTCCAGACGCCGAGGTTCGGCTCGGTCGAGAGGGGCAGGTCCACGCTGGCCATGCCGTACTCGTCGGTCTTCACGTCGGCCTTATAGATCTTCAGCCCCTTGGCGTCCAGCACCTCGACGGTGGTGGTCCCGGCGACCGGCTTCAGGGCCGGGTCGAGGGTGAGGGTGCGGATATGGACGGTCTGGCCGGGCTTGTAGATGGGCTTGTACGTTTCCAGGAAGATGAGGGTGCCGTCCTCGACACGGACCGGCGAGGCGGTCTGGAAGGAGTTGCCCTTGACCTGGAGCTGGTACTCACCCTCGGCCAGTTTCGGCACGGCAATTTGCAGGTCCCCGCGGCCGGTCACGTAGCTGGTGGATTCGGCCAGCGACTTGCCGTCCTTGAGGAGGGCCACCTGCACCGTGGCGTTGGCGGGGCTCTTCCCGCGCAGGAGCGACACGGAGACCGTCTCGCTCTGCCCCGCGCGGAGGATGCGCGGCGCCACGGCCATGTAGCCGTCGACCTTATCCTCGGGGCCGCCCACGGGGGTGACGCCCGGGCCCACGGTGGGTGCCGGGGTTGGCTGTTGATCCCCCGGCGCGCTGCAGGATAGGGATGTCACGAGCAACACCATGCATAGCATCAGCGTTAGGACGGTACTTGGCCTAGTCATCTGCCACCTCCCCGGTATGCGATCCTTCTAATACCATAACGAAGGAAGGAGGGAAAAAGTTCCCCTTCATACTCTACCGGGGCACATTGTCTCAGGTCGGCCGCTGGCTGTAAACGGCGTGCGTTTGCCTGGTTAGGCGAGGTATTGACAACCCGCCCGGTACATGGGACAATCGAATCGGTTCGACCGTCCACCGACTTGGGGGTGAAGCAGTGGCAAAGATCAGGGACGTGGCCGCCCTGGCCGGCGTGTCGCCCAGCACGGTCTCCATCGTCTTCAGCGGCAGCGGTCCGGTAAGCGAACAGACCCGGCGCAAGGTGCTGGCAGCGGCGAAGAAGCTCGGCTACCAGCCGGACCACTTTGCCGGCGCCCTGCGCACGGGGCGCAATCGGTCCATCGGCTTCTGCGTCTCCCACACCACGAACCCGACGGTCGCCGCCATCATCCAGGGCGCGAGCCTCCACGCCCACCAGGCCGGCTATGCCCTGCTGGTCTCGGCCATGGCCGACGATCCTGATCTAGAACGAGCCCACCTCGAAGTCATGACTCGCCAGCGCGTCGCCGCCGTCATCACGTACGCCACGACCGACGATCCCAGCCCTTATCTACGGGTGCAGCATGCGGGCATCCCCGTCATCTTCATCGGCTCCCGGCCCGCCGGCATCACGGCCGACGTCCTGATGGCCGACTATCGGCAGGGGGCCTACCTCGCGACACGGCACCTGCTGGAGACGGGCAGGCGACGGATCGGCTTGCTCATCGCCGGGGCGGCGACGAGGATGGCCAGCACCGCGCGCGTCGAAGGCTATCGCGCGGCCTACGCGGATGCGGGTTTGGCCGCGGACGAACAACTCATCCAGACCTGCCCCTCGAAGGGAGACACGACGTTTGCGGCAACCGATGATCTGCTGTCACGTGGTGCAGATGCCATCCTGGCCAGCTCCACGATTGTCACTGTGGGCGTGCTGTCCCACCTAATGGAGCGGGGGCTACGCGTCCCCGCTGATGTCGCCTTTGTGGCCACGGGTGCCATCGAGTGGGCCTTTCTGGCTAGCCCGGCGTTGACGAACATCGAGTTCGACGGGGAGAGGATCGGCCGGCGGGCAGTAGATCTGGCGCTGGAGCGGATGGGCCACGGTTTTGCCTCCCTGCCGCCGCGCGAGGTGCTCGTGCCCGTGCGCCTGGCGATCAGGGAATCGTCTCTCGGTGCCGACGTTGGCTATTTGTCGCCTACGGTCAGGTAAGTAGGAAGGCGGTGGGCGGTGTCGCCTGCCGGCAGTGGTAGATGGAAGGAGGTGAGCGTTAGGCAGAGCGTTGCTTACAGTGGTGTCTGTATCGGTCTGATGTATGGCCACGGTCTCTTCCGTTGGCAGACCTGTTGTTGGACCAAGGATTGCTGTTAAGAGGAGGAAATGTGAATCCATGGTAACCAAAAGGGCAGATCGAAATCTCACCCGTCGTGACTTTCTGAAGGTGGGCATCGGCACGGCCGGGGTCTACCTGCTGGCCGCCTGCAGTAGCCCCACCACGGCCCCAACCCAGGCGCCCGCGGCGCCGGCCGCTCCGACCAAGGGTGCCGCCCCCGCACCGACGACTGGCCCTGCCGCGGCGCCGACAAAGGCGCCGGCCCCCACGGCTACCCCTGCACCCCAGGGACCCAAGACTGGCGGCACGTTCATTGTCGCGCGCACTCCAAGAATCAACGACTTCAACGGGATGCATCTCGTCAGGGCGAACTTCGGGTACATTCGGGCCTTGTACAACATGTTGGTCCGCCTAGACTATGACCTTAACCCGCAACCAGAGCTGGCGGAGTCTTGGAAGGTCTCTCCTGATGGGTTGACGCTCGCGCTGAAGTTGCGCCAGGGCGTCAAGTTCCATAGCGGGCGGGATCTAACGGCCGAAGATGTGAAGTTCTCCCACGAGTGGGCCTTAGATCCGGCCAATGGTGCCCATTTGCGCCCAGCCTACCAGCTGATCAAGGAACTGAAGGTCGTAGACAACTACTCGATCGAACTATCCTTCGACAAACCTAATCCTTTGATCTTCGATGCCCTCGATACCTTGTGCATCTATGACAAGTCAACGATTGGAGACATTTCCAAGACCGACGTGGGTTCTGGCCCGTTTATGGTGGACAAATACATTCCGCCTAATGAGATCCACATGAAGCGCTTTGATGATTACTGGGACAAGGGTAAGCCATATGTAGATGAATATCAGCTTAAGTCGATTCCAGACGCGGCGGCGCTAGTTATCAACCTTGAGGCCGGAGCTGTCGATGCGACATGGTCGCCGTCTTTCCTCGACGTCGCCCGGCTTAAGGGCCAGAAGGGGTACGCTGTTGATGGCGGCCTGGGTACGCCAAGCATTTTCCACATTGCCGTCAATGTTACATCAGGGCCACTGAGTAACAAGAAGGTGCGCCAAGCAATCAACCACGCTATAGATCGCGAACGTTGTGTCAGGACGGCGCTCAGTGACTTGGTCGAGCCCACTTGGCTGAATTGGCCCAAGGGTTCGTGGGCCTACTTCCCTGATCTCGAGGGCAGATACCCGTACGACCTAGATAAGGCAAAGGCGTTGCTTGCTGAGGCCGGCCATGCGGACGGTTTCGAGACCTCGATCCTACTTTCCAAGGCCATAAACCCTCCCCAGTTTGACCTTGGCCAGATTCTCCAAGCCGACCTGGCGAAGATCGGCATCAAGGCTCGCATTGAGAATGTGGAGTCTGGGCTATATCCCGGGCGCATAATAGCGGGCAAGTTCGAGATGGCAGTGCATAACTACGGCCGGGCCAACCGCGACCCCGGTACGATGTTGGCTGCTACCAACATTTGGCTTGATAAGTCAGAGGGAGGCCAGATAGGATTCCAGTCGCCGGACTATGTCAGGTGGCGAACGGAGGCGGCCAGCACGCTGGACATGGAGAAGCGAAAGGCTCTCTATCGCCAGATCCAAGAATGGTTTCTGGACGAGAGCTTCTCGATGCCTATTGCCCCTAATCAGTCATTCTGGCTATACCGAGACTACGTGAAAGACCTGAGGTTCGGCCCTGAGTGGACACCCCTGATGGACAACGTCTGGCTCGACAAGTAACGCTTGTCGCCCCCGCGAGAGGGAGCGGTGAGCATTTCGCTCCCCCTCGTTAGGTAATACACAAGGAGGACATACGTAATGGCAAACAAGCCCGAGAAGGTTATGGTTCTCGGCATCGACGCCCCGATCGTCTGGCGTCTGCACAAGTGGGCCACGGAAGGTAAGCTGCCGACCCTGGGCAGGCTTATCAAGCAAGGCGTGTTCGCACCCAACTGCCTGCCGCCCTATCCGACGATCACGCCCCCCAACTGGACGACGCTGGCCACGGGCGCCTGGGCCGGCACCCACGGCATCACCGACTTCGACGGCCACGTCCCGGGCGACCCCCTGGACAAGGTCCACCAGAACTTCGACGCCCACTTCGTGCAGGCGGAGCAGATCTGGAAGGCGGCGGAACGGGTCGGCAAGCGCTCGATCATCGTCAACTACCCGACCTCCTACCCGGCCGAGCTGAAGGAAGGCTTCCAGATCGGCGGCTATGGCTTGCACCTGAACGAGATGCGCCGGGGCG
>JAJZQK010000311.1 GCA_021847625.1 Chloroflexota bacterium | reverse complement strand
TAACTCGTGTAGAAAGCCGGCCCGCACCCGGCGGTAGTCGGCGATATTGGCCTTGCCGTGCCAGACGCGCCAGTGGTGCGCGTCGCCCGGGCCCGGCGAGGCCGGCCGGAAAGGCCGGTCGCCGTCGTGCGCGGCCACGGCGTCGGCCAGCACCCCGACGAGCTTGTGGCCGCGGCGGGGGTTGATCTCGTTCCCGCCGCACCAGAGCGCCAGGCAGGGGTGTTGCCGTACGGATTGCACGATGCCCCTTGCCTCCCGTGCGGCTAGATCAAGGAATTCCTTGTCGTCGGGGTAGTCATCCAGGAAGGCGCAGGCGAGGGGGAACTCCTGCCAGACGAGGATGCCCTCCCGGTCGCAGGCATCGTAGAAGGCGCGCTTTTCGCGCAGTCCCCCGCCCCACACGCGCAGCATGTTGATGTTGGCCTGCCGGGCCAGGCGCACGAGGTCCTCGTAGTCGGGCGGGCGCAGGCGGCCGAACAGCGAGTCGGCGGGCACCCAGTTGGCGCCGCGGGCGAACTCTCGCCGGCCGTTGACCTCGAAGGTCCAGTGCGAGCCAGCTTCTGCCGGGTCGGAATTGTCCAGGAGGCGCACCTGGCAGAGGCCGAGCGTGTCGCTCCACTCGTCCAGCACGCGCTCACCCTGGCGCAGCGCGAGGCGCAGG
The DNA here is from genome assembly GCA_021847625.1 of Chloroflexota bacterium. The sequence continues at coordinate 4,531 of JAJZQK010000311.1, read as the reverse complement.
CGGTAGAGGTTCGGCGTGCCCCGGTCCCACGGTTCCCAGAGGCGGTGCTCGGGGATATGGAGGCTCAGCTGGGTGCTATGCTTGCCGGAGGCCAGGGTCAAGTGGTACGTCAGCGACAGCGGCCCCCAGCGGAAGTTCTCCCCGCTGATCTCGACCTCCAGGTCGGCCCGGCAGGCCTCCGCCGCGTCCAGGTCCAGGGTCAACTCCACCTCCGCCGGGTCGTCCAGGCTGAGCGGGCGGGCGCGGGCCCTCTCGATGCGCACGACGTCGCAGATGTGCAGCCAGGTGTCGTCCCAGAGACCCGTGGTGAGGAGGGCCGGCGCGAAGTCCCAGCCGTAGGACATCTGGCACTTCAGCGTCGCCAGTCGGTCCGGGTAGAGCTCGCCCCAGGCGAGGTGGCGGGCGAGCCAGCGCAGGGCGCGCTGCCACCGGCCCAGGTGGAGTTTGGGCAGGGCGCCGCTGCCCGCCAGGCGGATGGCGAGGACGCCGATCTGGCCGAGGTAGGGCGTTACCTCGTAGGTGAGGCGGCGGAACATCCCCACGCTTGTCCCGAGCGGATTGCCGTCGACGTAGGTGCGGGAGAGGTAGTCGACGCCGTCGAGAAGCACGAAGGCCCGTTGGCCGGGCTGCAGCCCCCCAGGCAGCTCGCGGGCATACCACCAATCCCGTTGTCCGACCCATTCGCTAGCCTCGGGCTGTTCCAGGGGGTCGGGGATGAGCCCGGCGGCCTGGAGGTCGACCCGCACGTCGCCCGGCACCGTGGCCGGCAGCCATTCGGATACCTGGTCGAAATCGTACGTCTCTAGCGGGGCCCGGTCGACCGCGCCCAGACGCCAGGCGGAGCCGTTCAACGAAAGGTAAGGCATAGTACTATCTTACCGCAAGAGGCAGAAGCTGGCTCACGCGTAGACCCAGCTTCTGCCTTGCCAAAGACCCGTCTCGAGTCCGCTGGGCGGCGCTCTCACGGACCGCCCGCGTGGGTGGCGGCCTCGGTCGCCGCGGCCTCCGCGGTTGCCGTCGCCGTCGGCGTCGCGGTCGAGGTAGCGGTCGCCGTGGCCGTCGATGTGGAAGTTGGGCTGGGTGCCGCCTCAGTGGGAGTCGCTGTTGCCGTGTAAGTCGGCGTGGGCGTCGGACTGGCCAGTTCCGAGGTTGGGGTCGCAGTTGGCGTGGGCGTCGGCGTATAGGTAGGCGTAGGCGTGACAGCAAGAGTACCGGTCGGCGTCGGCGTGGCCGTGGGCGTGTAAGTGGGTGTCACGGTCGGCGTGATGGTCCCCGTCGAGGTCGCCGTCGGCGTGGCCGTGGGCGTGTACTCGTAAATGGTCAGGTAGGAGTAGGCGAGCAGGTAGTGGCCGCGGTCGGCGGTAAACATGAACGGCTCACGACCGGAGTGATCCGGGTATAGTTCGTAGCGCCACATGAAGCCGGTGGGCGACTCCCATACGCCGACGAAGCGGGGGTTGAACGGCCCTTCCAGGTTAACGTCCATATATCCCAGCTTCGAGGTGACCCAGACGTCGACGCGCTGGCCGACGTAGCCCGTCGGGGGCGCGAACGTGATGCTGGCCGCGGCCAACGGCGTCGGCGAGGGTGTGCCCGTCGGCGACGCCGTGTGAGTGGGTGTTGGCGTGTAGGTAGGGGTTGGTGTGCCGCTTGGCGTCGTGGGCGTGGGGGTGCCGGTGGACTGTTGGGTTGACGACGCGGTTGCCGTGGTACTGGCAGTGGTCGTCGGGGATTGGGCCGTGCCGTCGACGCTCTCACGGGCGGCGCTGAAGGGGGGCAACTGGCCCCCGGGCGTGAAACTGGCCCCGCGGACAACCGAGAGACCGGTAGCCGGCACCGACGGAGTCGGCGTGGGCGTGGGGGTGGCGGTGGCCTGCTCGGTCGGCGTGGCGGTGGCAGCCGGCGTTGCCGGGGGCGTCGGCTCCGGGGCGGCCGTAGGCGCAACCGTCGCCGTGGGCGCCCCACCACGCACGGCCACCAAGAGCCCGAAGTCGGGGTTTGCGGCGCCGCGGGCGGAGACGCTGTAAGTCACGTACAGCATAAGGAAGGTGGCCGACATGAGCGCGAGGCGCGGCCGTCCCGGCCGCCAGGCGAGCGTCAGCCAGTGACGGAGGTGGATCCTTTGCCGCAGCGCCGAGGCCCGGGCGCGCGTGGCCGCCAGCATCGCGCCAAGGAAGGCGGCGGCACGCCGGGACGCCAGGTCGGCCCGCTGGCGCGGCGCGAGGATGCGGTTTGCCAGCGACAGGATGATGCCCAGGTGCAGGAGCCCGACGACCCCTCGCCAACGTGCCTTCATGGTTACCCTCCCGGAGCCTGAGTAGTAGATGAAGGAACCACCTCCCCACCCAGGCCGGGCTGCTGGTCCATAGCCGGCGCCTCCTCCTCCGCTTCCAGAGAACGCAGTCGGTAATAGATGTCCATCACGCGCTGCCCCTGCGGTTCCCCGCCGGGATTGTAGTAGCGAGAGTACGCTAGGTAGGGGTCGCCGTACTTCGCCATCCCTTCTGCCAGGGCCTTGGTTCCCTCCCAGAGGTTGAGCGAAGGGTCGTAGCGCAGGTCGGAGATCCCCATGCCGAAGCCCTCGTCGTGCAACTGCATCAAGCCGACGGAGTGGCCGTCGTCTCCCACCGCCTGGGGGTTCCCGGCGCTCTCGGCGAGGACGACGGCGGCCACGAAGTAGGGGTCCAGGTCGAACCAGCGCGCGTAGGCCTCTATCTGCCGCCACCAGTAGGGCGAGTCATCGCGCGGCGCCGGGTTTGGTGAGGCGGCCGTCGCCTGGGCGGTCGGCGTCGACGGCAGTGGCGGTCCGGCCAGCGTCGCCAGGCCGACGCCCCCTGCCGACAGCCAGGCCTGTTGTTCACGGCTCGTGAGGAGGCGCAACTGCCCGTAGGCCGGCACGGGAAAAGCGGGGTCGTTGTAGACGAGGTTGCCCGTGGCGGTGAAGCCCACGGCCACTACCCAACGCTCGCCCGCCGGTGGCTCACCCGGACCGAGCGATAGGAGCACGGGGGCGCCGCTTTCCAGGTACCTTCGCGCCTGTGCGAGGGCTGTAGCGGAGGGCCCGGCCAGAGGTAGCGGCTGTAGGCCATGGCTAATAGCCAGTCCGGCAAGTGATTGGTCGGTCACGGGGGAATGCAAGGTGCCGGCCAGGTCGTCGTGCTCTTGGCGCAGGCTGGCCGTGCTGGCAGCCCGTCCGTGGGCTGCCAGCACCATACCCAGGCTGGCGAGCGCCCCGTTGTCGTGCTGGTCGGCAGAGCCATCAATCTGGCTACGCCACGGGACGTCGAGGAGGACCGTGGCTACCTCAGCCCGGGCCGGCAACGGCGCGACGGCCAGCGCCACGACCATCGCCAACACGATGTGCAATCGGCGGCACGTCTTCGGCCACACGGCAGGGCTCGCTTACTACCCGGTGAACACGGCGCTGGCGGCGGATGGGCCGGACCCGATACGGCGGGGACCCCGAACTACAACGCCAGCATACTATCAATATAACACACTGCCGTGAGGGTGAGGTAGGGAATGCGTCAGTCTTCGACGCCTACCTCGACGGCGGCGTTGGCCACCAGCACCTCGTCGCTGCGGTCGCCGTAGCGCTCGCTGGCGTGGCCGCTGTGCACGAGGAGGCCGCCGGCCACGACTTCGATCGTCTTCTGCCCGTGCGGTAGAGCGGCGGCGACGGCCTCGCGGTCGACCTCCTCCGGGTAAGGGGTGGCGATGGTCACGCGCACGACCATCTTGTCGAGGTCCTGCAGGCCCAGCACCTCACGCAAACCGACGAGGTAGTTCCAGCTGATGGCGTCTTTGATCGCCCTGATAGCGGCGTCGGTCGGATTCTGGCCGTGCTGGTCGATACCGCTGCCGAACTCAATGAGGAGCCTACGCATGGTGACCCTCCCTAGTCGAGGCTGATCAGCTTGTGGTAGACAAAGCCGCGCACGCCGTTGTACTCTACTTCCCACCAGCGGGGTTCCACCGGGTCGATGGCCTCCCCCTGCACGACGCGGATGACGAGCACCCTGTCGCCTATGGGAATGCTGGCCAGCGCCTCGGAATCGGTGGTCGGTTCGGCCCGCACGACGGCGGCACCGCCGTAGGCCGGGATGGCCGTACCGTAGCCGAGCGCCGTTATCGGCGTGGCCGTTGGCTCCGGCGCGGCCGTCGGTGGAGGTGGCGCCGTCGTGCTTGTGGCCGGTGGTTGAGTCGGGAGCACTGCGGTCGCGGTCGGGGGCGGCGTTGTCGGCGCGACGGTCGGCTGCCCCGGCGTGGTCGTCTTGGTGGGCGTTGTGGCAGCCGGGGTCGTGGTTGTGGCCGTAGACGTAGCCGCGACGACGGCCGGCGCAGTGGGCGAGGTTGTGGGCGTTATCGTGCGGGTGGGCCGGCCATTGGGCGAATCGAGCCCGATGAGGCTGCGAAAGAGATTCCCCACGCCGTTTTCCCCTAGCCAGCCGAGCAGGAAATAGCCTGGTATCACGATGGCCACGATGGCGATGAACATCACCAACCGATAGCGCGGCCCTTTGTCCTCAGG
>JAJZQK010000310.1 GCA_021847625.1 Chloroflexota bacterium | reverse complement strand
CGCGTGAGCTGGGCATGCACCGCCTGCCAGACGGCGCCCGCATCGGCGCCCTGCGCGAGGCGCAGGCGCACACGCAGGACGGCCGGCGCGACCTGCACGACCTGGAACTGCTCAATTCCTGGGATGTGATAAATCGAGGTGCCGAACAGGAGCGGCGGCATCGTAATCCGATCGCCCCGGTCGGTCGGGAAGGTGAGCAGGTCGGCGGCACGGCCCTGGACACGGATCGCGGGCCGTGGGTCCCCGCACCGGCAGGGGTCGGGGCGCTGCAGGATGCTGTCGCCGAGGTCGTAGCGCAGGATCGGCTGCACCCGATTGGCGAGGTTGCTGATAAGGACCGTGTGCGACTGCACACCCGGTGGCACCGGCCGGTAGTCGGCGTCGACCGGCTCGAGCACGACCCAGTCGCTGTTGACGTGCAACCACCCGTGTTCGCAGTTGCTGCTGATAAAGAAACACTCGGAGGCGGCATAGCTGTTGGCAACCTTGGTCTTGAACACCCTGGCGATACGACCGTACTCGTCTGGCGGCAGTCCCTCGGCTGTGAGCAGCACCAGTACCGGATGGATATGCAGCCGGCCCGCTTCCTGCTCGGCGGCGAGCAGTTTCGTCACGGTCCCGTAGCTCGTCAGGATGAGCGGCTGAAACGCGTCGAGCGCGGCCACAAGCTCGGGCAGGGGCGCATGCACCGAGAGGGCCTGAAACGCCTTGCCGAGGCGCGGGCCGAAGCGGGAGATACCCACACCGGTGGCGGTGGGAGTGCCGATCGCAAGGACCGATGCGATGCGCCCGCCGCCGGCGATGATCCGGATGATGTCGCGGGCTCCGAGCCAGGAACTCATCATCCTCAAGAAGAGCGGCCCGGTCACGGAGTCGCTCCGCTTGTCGCTCAGGAAGATGCCGTGGGTGCCGGTGGTGCCCGAAGTCGTAATCACGATGTACTTGCCCAGGAACTGCTTCCCGAATAGGTCGGGGTTCTCGACGAACGGGCGAGCCTTCTCGATGGTTACCGCGCGGTCGGTGACCCAATCGTCGAAGCGCGCCATGAGCGTCTTCTTGTCGGTGACCGGCAGCAGCACAGGATCCTCGACCGTCTCCGGGAGGTCCTTGTAGAGCGCGCGATAGTACGGCGAGTGGGCACGCGCGAAGGCGACCATCTCGGCAAGACGGGCGCGCTGCCGCCGCTCCAGCCCGGTCGGTCCTTCCCTTCTGGCCCTCCACGCGTCGAGCAGCAGCCATGGAAGGCTCTCGCTAGCGGCTCTTCCGTTGGTTCTTTCTGAGCCGGAGCCGCGCCTGGCGTTGGGGCCGCTATGGAGTTGACCGAGAAGATGTGGGAGGAATCGCCCGGTCCGCCTCATGTAGTCCCGGTACCCATCTCCGAACCGCTCGACCATGAGTTCCTCCTCCCTGCGCACTCGGTTGGCGACGACCGCGGCGACTCCACCGATCCACAGTGCTCCAGCCAGCCAGTTCGCCGACACCAGGAAGAAGGCAGTCGTCATCAAGAAGAACGCCGTGTACATGGGGTGCCGTACCCAGCGGTAGGGTCCGGCAGTCACGAGGTTCTGGGCTGACGCAGTATGGAGAGTGTCCGAGAAGTTGCTTCCCAGGGTCCTGTGTGTCCACAACAGCAAGACCATGGAGAGTCCCCCGAGCGCACCGCCCATCCACCGCAACCAGGCCGGAAGCGGCAGCGAAGACCAGGCCAGGCGGCGGGGAGAAAGCAGATAAACGAGCGCAGCCGCCATCTGTAGTGGTACCACTACTGTCCGGACCACAAGGGTGAGCCCGCCCTCTCTCAAGTCCACCCCGTTCCCACGACGTGCTGCCTGGAGATAGTAATGGATCCTGATCAGGGCCAGCACTGCCAGCAGGACGGCCAGGACCTTACGATAGCCGGCGTCATCTCGGCCCATTCCTTCTTTCATCTCGTCAGCTCGGGATTGTGTCGGTGCCCGGGCTCTCGTAGCGGGTGCACTCGTAGACCCCCCTCGCCACCTCGGCAAGCAGCTCATCGCCCATGCGAAGAAGAGCCTCCACCCGCTGGTCGCTGAGGCTGTAGTAGACGAACTTGCCCTGCTGCCTGCGGGACGCCAGCCCGCACTCGTAGAGGCAGGCCAGGTGCGTCGAGGCGCTGGACTGGGCGAAACCGGTGGCGGAGACCACTTCGCCAACGCTCTTGGGGCCGGAGCGAAGGGATTCCAGGATGGCGAGGCGCGAGGGGTCGGCGAAGCCTCGGAAGAGTTTGGCCTTCAGGGTGAGGGTCTGGACCTCGGCGGTCAACATCGGCACCACCTCATATCATTGTATCGCAGGATAATGATATAATGCCGGAGGCGGCCTGTCAAGAGGGCTGGACTTCTCCCCGCAACATCTCACAGCTTCCACACAGTCCCTTCACAGCATCTTCACATTGCTAAGCGATGATATGGGCGACGGGCCGGAGGTGGTCCCCTCAGGCCGACGAGGAGAAAGAACGGAGGAAGGCGATGAAGCGGTTGTTTGTGTCCTTGGCAGCGGCGGCGGTGATGATGGCCGCAATCGTACCGGCGGCGATGGCCGCCCCTGATTACCAGCAGGTTCCCGGTCCAGGTTGGGGCTGCGACGGCTGGGGCAACGGCGGTTGGGGCAATGGCTACGGCACTCAGGGCAGCTATGACTACTCGCAGGTCCCCATGTGGAAGATCCTCGCCGACAAGCTCGGCATCAACGCGAACGACCTGGTGAAGGAGCTCCAGGGCGGCAAGAGCGTGGCCGACGTGGCGGCGGAGAAGGGTGTGAGCGAGCAGAGCCTGATCGACGCCCTGATGGCTCCCCAGATCGACGCTCTCAAGCTGCGCGTCCAGAACGGCTACCTCACGCAGACCCAGGCCGACTCCATTCAGCAGGCCGAGGCAGCTCGCGTGAAGTACATGCTGGAGCAGAAGGGCTTTGCTGGTGGCTATGGCTGGGGCGGAATGATGGGCGGTTACGGCACGGGCTGGGGCGGCATGATGGGCCCCAGCATGATGGGGCGCGGCTATGGCCCCTGGGGGTGGGCGCGCTAACGGGGAAACCCGTAATTCGGGATCCCAAGGGGTGGGCCTCCACGGATCGGGCCCACCCTCTTGCTATCCTACGAGTCCTCTCCCAGAACCCAACAGGCTCTTACCCTCTACTCCAACGCAGGAGTTTCCACGCCTCCCACCACTAGGTGGTCACAAGTAGCGCCACTGCGACCATGAACCATTCCGACCGACGACGACGAACTTCGCGCTAATTACCAGCAGGTCTGTATCCATTGGGCCAATGCGAGATCAGCGGCTTTTTCCCGCCACCACGAGCAAAACGCCCTCCGCAGCCCCGTCCTTCGACGGTCTGGTTTTCGACCTCTGCGGCGCTCCCCCGTGGCCCGACCGCCCGTGGGATTCGCCCCTGCCTCACCCCAGGTAATCCCCAGGTAATCCTCGGGTAACTCACCGCTGGTCGGCCTCTCGTAGCCTGCCGTCTCTCGGCCTTGGTGAATTCCATCGAGTGCCTGGTGATTTCCAGGAATTCGCCCGTCGTCGCTCTTCAGGTAGCTCCCAGGTAACTGCCAGGTAATCATGCCTGGCTAGACTGCGAGTGGACATCTGGTTTGGTCGGCTTTGCCGGAAAAGCCGACGGGGTGGTCTCGACCCCGACTCGGTGGGATGTGGCTGGTGACTATCGGCCCGCGAGCGTGCTCTCCCGCCTGGAGTTCGAAGAGACGGGCGGTGAGGCTCGACCGAGTTGGCGCCGGATCGAAAACGAGCTTGCTCTCCAGCGCCGATGATCAGAGCCATTCGGAGCCCTGGCTGCTGCATTCGCAGGGTAACTCGGGGTCCCCTGGCCAGATGACCAACCGCCGCGCTCGCCTGCTATGGAGTGCTGTGCGGCGAAGTCCGATTCCTGGGCCGCGCCTTTCCCTCATCCTGTCCGGCACAACCCCGCTCGTGGCTCTTCCCCTCCCTCGCACGGTCCGCCTTTCCCCGATCCGACAGACCGCTCGTCCCCTACCATATGCCGAGCCAGCCCTAAATGCCAACCAAAGGGAGGTCGCAGATGATCCGCGCGCCGCCGAGGTCCGCCGTGTCCGCAGCGCAAGAAAGCCACTTCAACCTCACCCTGCAGCAGTCACCCATCATGTCAGCAAAGGAGAGAGACCCATGGTAAGAGTTGGCGCATCCCTTCCCCTTACACGGCTGCTGACGCTCGCAGCCGCCCTTCTGACTCGAGCCCTCGGCAAGCTGATGCAGGTCTTTGGCCAGCGGCATTCCGTCCCGGTGGAGGTGCTGATCGCCGAGCGGGGCAGGCGGCGGGCTCTCGAGCATGACCTTCGGGCCGCCCTGGCCCGGCTGCAGCGAATGGTCGGCAGCCCGCACCTGATGGAGGTCGCGGTGGTTGCCCAGCACGTCATCAGGACCGATCGAGAGCTGGCCGGCTGCTACCAGACTGCCTGGCGGCAGGACGGCGTTCGCTTCGCCCTACTGCGGCTGGCCCTCCAGGTGAACGGCCGAGAACTTCGCACCGATGAGCTGCTTGCGGTGCTGGCCGAGCAGTATATAGGGCTCACCCTCGAACAGTCCGCCGGCACGAGCCTTCTGGTGCCGGTGGAGCTGGAGACCCCGGTGATTAGGCCGACCGGCCGCATCACGGCGTTTCGCCCAAGTCCACTGACCCCTTCCGGTAGCGCCGCCAGCCCCGGCGCCTAATCCATTCCTTACCCTCAACCATTTCTACGGTACCGACAATCACATCTTACTCATCGGAGGAATACCATGTCCCGGTCCATCGTGGTCAAGAGCTTCGCCGAATTGGCGGAGGTGCTGAGCCTGGACGAGTTGCCGGAGGGTCCAGTCTCCGAGGTTGTCGACAGCACGGCACCGCCGGCAGCCGCGGAAACCGCGGTCTTCGATCTCACCAGCCTGCTGGCAGAGCTGGAGACGGCGAGCGCGACCCTCGCCGCCGTTGCCCGGAGGGACCATGAGGCGAGGGCACTTGCCCTGCGCGACCTGGCGCAGTACGACGCGCTGGTCGCGCGGCAACGGGAAGCCGAGGGCGCGTGCCAGCGAGCCCAACAGGTGCAGCTCCAAGCGGAGGATCTCGCCGCGACGGCCTTCGAGGAAGAGGCCCGGGTTGCGTCCAGGCGCACGGTCGAGGTCGCCGCCTGGACGAAATCCGCCGCCGCGACCATGG
>JAJZQK010000309.1:1529-5202 GCA_021847625.1 Chloroflexota bacterium | reverse complement strand
ACCCCGTCGCCCATCCGAGCACCATCCCTGGAGGCACATGCCCATCGGCCGACCACGATAACCGCCTCCTACCACAAGGACCACTCTCCCGGAAACGTGACGGACACCCGGAATTGTCCTCCCGCTTGCCTTAGTGGCGGCTGTTCGTTACACTAGGCCCAAGCAAAAGTCCCGACCGCGCAGGCGGCCGTGGACAGGAGCAACGGTCCACCGGATACTCGATGGCAGGCACGGCGGCCGGTAATTTGTAGGGGCTACCGGCGGCCGCCTTCATCATGCCCGCTGCGGCCTCTGCCCCTGGCAGAGTGACCATCCCCTACCTATGCCTGTCATCCCCGCGGAAGCGGGGATCCATCCGGCATTTGTAGGGGTGGGCGGCTCTGCTCGTCTCGGGTACTCGCGATTGCCAACCATGCATGACTGTCGGGGCACGGTTGAAGGACGACCGCCGCCCGGGCATAAATGCGCCGGGCTCAGCCAACGAAGCCCGCCAAGGCGGGCTGGGGACGGGTTAACATCGGCCACCGATGCGCATTCCAGAGGCGGCAGGGGCTGGGCGTGGGGAGCCCTCCCTCGGGAGGGCTTTGTTGCCTTAGCCCGGGGGTTCAGCCCCGGGCGACCGTCCGTTCGCCTACAGGCCGACCCTCACCCTGGTCCTCTCCCTGAAAGGGCGAGGGAACCCGCGGCCGGCGACCTGCGAGGATACGACGATCCTTGCCCAGGCACCAAAGGGCGACCGTCCCGCGTTGCGGGACTCCCTTCGGTCGCCGGTTGCCCCTACGGCCAAGCGGGCTACTGGCGGCTAAACAGGGGGAGTAGGTAGCACTACAGGAGGCAGACTATGACTGTATTCGACGACTTGCATTTGGAAGGCAAGACAGCCCTGATCACCGGCGGGAGCCGGGGCATCGGCGCGGCGATTGCCGTCGCCTACGCCGAGGCGGGCGCCGACGTGGCGCTGGTCGGCCGTTCCGTCGCCAACCTGGAAGAAGTGGCCGAGCGGATCCACAAGCTCGGCCGGCGGGCGCTCGTCGCCATCTCCGAGCTGACGGACCTGACGACGATTTCCCCCTTGGTCGAGAAGGTCACCGCCAACCTGGGCGAGGTGGATATCCTCGTCAACTCGGCCGGGATCAACCGGCGGGGGCCGGTGCTGGAAGTGACCCTCGCGGACTGGGACCTCGTCTTCAACACCAACCTCCGCTCGGTCTACTTTCTTTGCCAGGCCGTCGGCCGCTCGATGACCGCCCGCCGCCGCGGCAAGATCGTCAACCTCGCCTCGACGAACGCCTACCGCAGCCTCCCCGACCTCTCGCTCTACGCCATGACCAAGGCCGCGGTGGCCCGGCTCACGCAGACGCTGGCCGTGGAGTGGGCACCCTACAACGTGCAGGCCAACGCCATCGCCCCCGGCTGGATCGATACGCCAATGACCGCCTCCATGGACCCCGCGCGCAAGCGCTGGGTCGATAGGCACGTGCCCCAAGGCCACTTCGGGGAAACGCGCGACATCGTCGGGCTGGCCCTCTACCTGGCGAGCGCAGCCGCGGACTACACCACGGGCCAGGTCTTCGTCGTGGACGGCGGCTTCCTCGCCGGCAGTAGCTGGGAGTGTGGTAGAGAATAGCGTCTGAGAACGGGGACGACTACCTGACGACGATGCCGCCGTCGGCGTAGCCGGTGAGCTCGACGTAGCCGCTGCCGGCCACCGGTGAGCCCGCGCTCGTTCCCTGCGCCCGCACGGCGCCCTCCCAGTAGCGCACGGTCACGTCGAGCTCCTGGTCGGCCACGTAGGGCGTCAACTCCAGATCGAGTTGCGCGGACGGTACGCGCAGTCGCCACTTCGCCGGGTAGGAGGCGCCGTCGCGGGGGCTCGTCCAGTGGTCGAGGACCTCGACGGCGACGTCGCCGGGGCCCAACCGGCGCACGCTGCCGTCGGCCAGCACCAGCGTGCCGCCGCTGAACGGCTCCACCGTGCCGTCCTTCCGGCGCAGCTGGTAATACATCAACTCCCTGCCGTCGCCCAGCTGAAGCGAGAACCAGTCCCAGCCGGCCTCGTCTTCGCTCAGCGCGCTAGTGCTCCACTCGCGGTCCATCCAGGTCAGGCCGTCGACCTGGTAGGACTGGCCGCCGACCGCGACCGTGCCGCTCGTCTGCACCCGCGTTAGCGAGTAGTAGTACGAGGCGTTGCCGGGCTCGGCGCCTTTCTGGCTGAGGCCCGCGTCGCCCTGCAGCACCACCGGCTTCAGGCTCTCCAGGGACAGGTCGACGGCCACCCCATCCTGCGCCGCTTGCAGTCGCAGCGGGGGCTGCGGCTCCTGGCCCGTCGCCCCGGGAGGGGCGGCGACCGACCAGTCCTCCAGCCAGACGCGCAGCGGCTGGGCCTGGGCCCCGGCAAGACCCACCGCCCCCCGGCTGAAGCGCTCGAAGGCGTGGAACTGCCCGGTTTCGACGTCCGTGACCGTGAAGTGGGCCATATAGACCTGGTTGGTGGCCCATTCCGACTCCCTCGCCGGGCTCTCCGGCGAGAGCGCCGTCCTAAAGAAGGTCAGCTGGTAGCCGAAGTGGCGCCCCTCCGCCGTCTCCAGGTTGCCGGTGAAGTACCACCACTCGTTCCTGAACTCGGGATGCGGCCCGTGGTCGGCCGGGAAGGCGAACTGGCGTGGCGCCGAGGCGGTGGCAAAACCGCTCGTGTTCGCTCCGCCCAGCACCTCGGCCCCGGCGAGCCGCGCCTGCACCTCGCCGGGGCCACCCGTCCCGCCGAGGGCGAAGGCACCGCCGGCCAGCAGCACGGCGACCAGGAAGAGAGCGATAGCGACGACGAACTTGCGTGGCATTGGCCTACTCCTCCCGCAGCGCTTCCGCGGGCGACGTCCGCGCCATCCGCAGGGCCGGGTAGAGCCCGGCCAGGATAGCCGCCGCCAGCGCGAGCAAGAGAGCCTGCCCCAACACAAAGGGGTCGACGGCCATCTGCAACGTCCAGCCGAACGAACGACGGTTGATGACGTAGATGAGCACCACCGCCATCACCAGGCCCACCGGCATCGCCAGCAGGCCAGCGACCAGCCCCATCAGCCCGGTCTGCGAGGTGACCAGGCCCCAGACCTGCCGCGGCGTGAGGCCGGTCGCCCGCAGCACGCCCATCTCGCGCGTCCGTTCCAGCTGCAACGCCATCAGGGCGCTGAGGACGCCGACGAAGGCGACCACCGTGGCGAGCAACCGGAGGACGGCGGTGATGGCGAAGGTGCGGTCGAAGACCTCCAGCGACGCCTCCCGCAGGGCCCGGTTCGACCGGATGACGACCTGCTGCTGGTCGCCGACGAGGTTGCGCAGCGACGCCACCAGCTGGTCCACGTCGGTCCCCGGCGTGGCGTACAAGCCAAGCGAGGTGATGCCGCCTTCCTGCCAGTACTGGTCGTAAGTGCGGCGGCTGATCATCACCACGCCCTGATCCGAGCCGTAGTCGTAGAACACGCCGGCGACGGGGAACTCCCGCTCGCCCTGATCCGTGCGCAAGCGCAGCGTCGAGCCCGCGCCCAGGTCGTGGTGGTAGGCGTAGGGCTCGGAGACGATGACGGCGCCGCCCTCCTGGAAGGCCGGCCAGATGGTGGCCGGATCGCCCTCCTTGAAGCGGAAGGACTGGTAGGTGCGGGGCTCGATGCCCAGGGCCACG
>JAJZQK010000309.1:0-1519 GCA_021847625.1 Chloroflexota bacterium | reverse complement strand
TCGCTCTCGATCACCGCCCGTCCGTAGGTGTTCACGCTGGCCACGCCCGGCGCCGTGGACAGCTTCTGCACGAGGCCGGCCGGCAACCAAGAATCGCTGCGATTCGACACCAGGCTCGGCGGGGAGACGTAGACGTCGGCCTGGAGAGTGGTGTCGAGCCACTGGACGACCGTCCCCCGGAAGGAGTCGACCATGATGCCCACGCCCACGGTGACCGAGACCGCGATCATCAGGGCCGCGACAGCCACCGCCGTGCGGCTTAGCGAGGCGACCACGCCCCGGCTCGCCATCCGCCCGAGGCTGCCGAAGAGCCGTCCCAACGGGGGCCGCATCAGCCGCATGAGGACCACGGTGGCCCCGGGGGTGAGCAGGGCGAAGCCGAGCACGATGAGCAGGAGGGCGGCGAAGCTCGCGATCAGGTTCTCCCCCGGGATGAACAGCAGCGCCGTCCCGCCGGCCAGGAGGGCCAGTCCGGCCAGGGAGACGCGCGGCAGGGCCCGGCGCGTCGCCTGTTCGATGGTCGAGCGGCTGAGGACGGCGCGCGGCGGCGCCGAGGTGGCCTCCAGCGCGGGCAGCAGGGCGGCCAGGAACGTGGCCAGCGTGCCCAGGATGGCGCCCTTCGCCAGGGCGAGGGGAGAGATGGCCAGGTCGCGCACGGAGACGACGAAGTAGAGGTCGTTGATCGTCTGCGTCACCAGTCGCACCAGGCCCCGGCCCAGGACGACGCCCAGCAGCAGTCCGGCGATAGTGCCCACCAGGCCAATCACCAGCGTCTCCCCCAGCACTAGCGTGAATATCTCTCCCCGCGTCACGCCCAGCGCCCGTAGAGTGCCGATCAGCGGCCGCCGCTGTACGACCGAGAAGGTCATCGTGTTGTAGATGAGGAACATGCCGACGACGAGGGCCAGCAGGCTCAGTGCCGTGAGGTTGAGGTTGAAGGCGTTGGTCATCTGCTCCAGCGTCTCCGTACGGGAGGTGGACCGGATGAGCTCGGCCCCTGGCGGGAGGGCCGCCCGCACCCGCCCGAGCATCTCCTCGCCCGTGGCGCCCTCGGGGACCAGCAGGTCGATGTGGCTCAGCCGGCCCGGCGTGCCCAGTAGCTCCTGGGCCGAGGAAATGTCGGCCACCAGCAGGCCATCCAGGGCGCGACGACTGGGCTCGTCGCTCGGCTGCAGGAGGCCGACGAGGGTCACCGTCTTGCGCACGCCGGCCACGCCGATGGTGAAGGTGTCGCCCGGGGCCAGGCCCAGCTCGGCGGCGGTGTCGCTGGCCAGAAGCACGCTCCCCGGTCTGACCAGGAGCGCGGAGAGGTCGGCGTTAGTCCCGCCGGCCCCGCTCAGATAGGGACGGAAAGGCCCCTCTGCGAAGGGGTCGACGCCCAAGAGGTGGAAGGTGCGGCCGGGGAAGTCGACCGCCGCCACGTCGCTCTCGACCACCGGCGCCAGCGGGCGCACGCCCGCCGTCACCCGCAACTGGCGATAGAGGTCGTCCGGCAGCCCCGCCGGCCCGCCAGATCGGA
>JAJZQK010000002.1 GCA_021847625.1 Chloroflexota bacterium | reverse complement strand
AGACCAGCCCGTCGTGGTTAGTCTTGCCGTTGGCCTGCAGTCGCAGATCGGGCGCCGGCAGGCCATCCTCACCGCGCACTGCGCCGAAGGGCAGCAGGCTATTGTAGAGTCCTCGCTCCTTGCGTTCGCTCTTCGTCTTCCTCACCTCCTAGCCCAGGTTCTCGGAGTAGAACTGGGCCAGGGCGGCGAACATGTGCAACGACAGCCGGCCCTGGGGCGTCGAGTAATCGAGATTCTCGACGACGCTGACAAGGCCGACGTTGCGCTGGGCGAGACGATCCAGACTCTGGAGAGTGAGGCGCAGGTTGCGACTGAAGCGATCGAGCTTGTGGACGACGATCACGTCGGCCAGACCGGCCTCGACGTCGACGATCATCTCCCGGAAGAGGACGCGCTTGGTGGGGTTCTCGTAGCGGGCGGACTTGTCGTCCTCCACCAGCTCGCGCACGATCTCCCAGCCCCGCTTGGCGCACTCGGCGCGGCAGGCGCGCAGCTGCGCCGCCAGGGAGAGCGCCTCGTCCTCCACCGGCTGGCCGTCCCTGCCCTTCTTGGCCTTGCTGCGCCGCGCGTAGATGTAGACTCTCACCTGCCCAGCTCCTTGAGGCGCTCCTGCATCAATGTCCGGGCCACCTGGAAGATATGGCAGAGCTGGCCGAGGTCGGTCACCTTGCGCAACCTCTCCTCAAGCATCCGCCGCGGCACCAAGAGGCGCCGAGCGAATCCGTTGGCTAGCCGCTCCCGATAGCGCCAGTCTTCCTCCACCGCCAGGCGCCGGACGCGTTGTATTATGTGGAATCCCTCGTGGAAGACAGCGAAGCGCTGCACCAGCGGATGGGCCCGGCCGTCGAGCACGATCACCCAGCCGAGGTCGTCGCGCGCCAACTCGCCGTGCAGGCCCGGCTGCAGCGGCCGCTGCTGGATGATTACCCGGCTGCCGGGGTCGAAGATCGAGATGATGTTGGTCGGCACCGGTGGCTCGTGGACGCTGCCCAGCTGCAGCAGGTTCTGGGTGATGACGGCCCACTGGGCGATGTCGCGCACCCGCAGGGCGGCCGGGTCGGCGTGGGGAATGTAGCTCATCGCCGACCCTCGGCGATCTCCAGCGAGCGGAGGTATCGCTCCAGCTCGCGGCCAGCCTCACCCGAGGAATCGTCCGGCGTAGCGCCGCGGGAAGCCATGTGCACTGGGTTGACCTGCTCATCCTCGCCGGCCTCACCGGAAGTCTGTTCCGCGGCCTCTTGCTTCGCGACCTTCAGGCCAGCCACCAGGTCGTCAAACTCCTCCCCGCTCAAGCGCCGTGCCGAGAGTGAGAGCAGGTTTTCCGAGTATGACACGCCGATCGCGGCGGCCAGGCGGCGCGCCTGATCCTCTAGCGCCAGACTCTGGTTGCGCCGGCGGTCATACATGAGGCCGAAGCTGACCGGTCTGGGTTTACGGGGACCTTTCGCTGCCATGGACAACTAGCCTCCTGGTGGTAGTAAGGGCGCTTGCCCAGCCACCAGTATACCGGAAAAGCGGCAGAAATGGAACAGGTGTTCTATATTTCTCTTGCTTTTCACTTGCTCGGGAGCTATAATCCTGTTGACAGGTCCGATTGGCTAAAGCGAAGGGAACAATGGCTTCTTTGCTCAGTCTCTATACGATCGGCTATCAAGGTCGGTCGGTCGACAGTTTCTTGTCTGACCTCCAGGCAAACGACGTGGACGTCGTGCTTGACGTTCGCTACACTCCCTGGAGTCGTCGCCCTGCCTTTGGCCGTTCAGCACTAGCCAGGACTCTGGAGGCCGGGCATATCCAGTATGCCCACTTGCGCGAGCTTGGTAGCGCTCCAGAGTTGCGGAAGGAACTACACGCGACCGGCGACTGGCACCAGTTCGCGGCAGATTACCTGGCCCACGTTCGTTCACTGAACGGCACCCTCGAGGCCGCCTTAGCGCCGTACAGTGGGCAACGTGTCTGCCTGCTCTGCATGGAGGCCGATGTCGAGCACTGCCATCGCTCGCTGCTGGCCGCCGAGTTGCTCGAGCGCGGACTGTCCACTCCACCTGTTCACCTCTAGGCGCCCGCCTTCGCCTTGGGCGGATAGAAGAGCCCGATTATCGTCCACGATTTCGGGTGATTGGCGATCGTCCCCAGGTAGAAGTGGGTATCATATTTCTCGATTATCTCGTCGCGGTAGCGCTGTAGGATCTTCTTGCTAAGCTCATCTGGGTCCCTGTACCGCAAGCGCCAGCTGCGATAGGATTGCGCCACTTCCCAATCCAGCAGCCGCATGTCGTGGCCGTCGCAGTTGTCATCGTCACAGTAGAACTTGTACATGAACTCAACCGGTATCTTCTCAAGCACCCATGGCGGAGCCCCAGCGAATAGGTCCTCTTTTCGCAAATTGGTGAGTTCCTTCTCAGTCCAGCTCGGTGAATCAGCAGGAACAATCGAGAAGTCGACGATCTTCTTCGGTTTGATTATCCCCAGAGAAGTGCCATCCTTCTCGTGGCGTGCTTTCAAGGCTTCAACTGAGGGCGACAGGAGCGGGAGGACAATCTCCTTCCGCTCCTGCCAACCATCCTTGGTATCGATAGTCACTTCGCGCTCGATATTAGCGTCGTCGAGGCGATAGCTCTCCGGCCGGGAGTCTCTGTCCGCTTTCTTCACCGGCACACGAATCCAAGTGTACTTGGCGAAACGCTTGTCCTCCGCCAGGAGGCGAAAACGTACCGGATAAAGCCGAATAAAGCCGCCACTCTGTCTAATGCCCGCAGTGCAAACCGTCTCGCCGTAGGTAGCGCTTGGATTGGGGTAGGTCTTCACTGTGATCAGAACGCGCTCCTCGTGCCATTCGCCCGTCGGCATCGACCAGCCCTCCAGCGTGAGCTACTTCTCCACCACTGTCACCGTCACCGCAGGCTGCACTCTTCGGCCGGCAGCACGATCGGCGTGGCCGTGGCCTTCGCCGCTGGCACCGACTGGGCCGAGGCCGCAGTGGCGGTGATGGTCGTCAACAGTGCGATGGCCGCCAGGATCGAACGCCGTCTTGGCCAGCGAGGACCCGCCTACCGGTCCCGCACGTACTCGCCCACCTGCTTATCGACCTTGCTCACGTGCTCGACCAACCAGTCACAGACCTGGCCCTGAACCGAGAGCACAAGCATCTTGCTGGGCGTCCCCTTCTCCACCAGGTCACGCAAGGTGACGATGCGCCGTCTGAACTCGTCGTGCTGTCTTAGATGCTGGAGCACCCGCGGGTACTGGAAGCGCTTCATGAAGGCCTCTTCGTCGGCAAAGTGCTTGTTCACATAGTCGGCGAGAAAGTCGAGCAGCCTGCGCACCTCGTCTTTGCCGCCGTCAGCATCCACGGCGACCAGCAGGTTATTGACGTGGCCGAACAGATCTTTGTGCTGTTCGTCAACCTTGCCCATTCCCACCGCGAGATCAGGTGTCCACTGAAAGAGCCTCAACGCTGTCCTCCGTTCTTCACATGCAAGCTATTCCATCTTCTACCCCGGTCGGGACCCAAGCCCCATCGCCCGGCGGAAGGCCTCGCTGGCTGCGTCCATCTCCGCGGCCAGCCGTCCCAACTCGCCGTGTTCTTCTTCAGTCAGCGGCCGTGCTGGCGACCCGACGCGGTACATGTGCTTGGCTACGAACTCCTCGTAGCGCTCGACGCTGGCGATCC
The DNA here is from genome assembly GCA_021847625.1 of Chloroflexota bacterium. Next base: position 25,012 of record JAJZQK010000002.1, on the reverse strand, counting down.
ATGCCTCCATCAGCGATTCAACGGAAGTCGACATGCCTCTCCTCCCGCCTGGCTGGGTATCCTGGCCAGCCTCTCGGCAAAAACACCACGGACACCAACCATTGAAGCCTCCTTTGGCCTGCTAACGGCCAACCTAGGGTTTCCCCTAGCTAGGGTTTACCCTAGGTACCCCCTAGAAACACCTCAGCGGCCGAGTCCCCTCGACCGCTGCTTGCCCTGGAGCTGACAGGTGAATCGCGCGACACCCTCATAGACTAGCCTTCTCCTGGGCCCTCGCCCTGCTTCTTCCGTTCCTCAGCTTTACGTCTAGTGCGCTCGATTTCCTCGTCCAGCCCGCGCACGCGCTCGCCGCGCTCCTCGCGGACCGACTCGAGGGCCTCGTAGGCGGCAATGAGGGCTCGCCGCAGCCGCGGGTTGTCCGCGAACTTGCGCGAAATGTACATGTGGAAGTCGGGGAGGTCGTCCTCGGAGAGCCCAGGCATGAGGTCTTGCGGCCTGACTCCGAGCGCCCGGGCGATCTTGTTCAGAGTGCTGAGCTTCAGGTCCACGCGGTCGCCGGACTCCAAACGAGAAAGGTGGGCCTGGGCGACTCCGGCTTTCAGCGCCAGTTGGCCCTGGGTCAACCCCCGGGCCTCACGGAACCGTATCATCTTGAACCGGTCAATCGTCGGTTGATCCACCATACAAGCTTACGCTCAACAGGCCAATTCTAATACCAATAGGTATGTACTTGACGGATTCACGACAAAATTGGTCGCCCACCCCTTGACAAAGGCATACCAATTGGTATCGAGCCGATGCCAGACGAACAACCAGAGCGCGTAATGGGCCTGGTCAAAACAATGAGGACGGTGCAGGGCAGCGGCAACCAGGCTGACCTCGCCACGGACATCGGGATCGCTCAGGCTAGGTTGAGCCGCACTGGTGGCGAGACATTGTGTCAGGGCCGGCAGGGGTGTTAGAATGCTTGCCGCACCCGCCGTCCGCCCGCACCTCTACCGAGTGCGCGGAATCGGGGGTTTGCCGGTCCCACACAAAGGATTCTGAGGGCAGCGCCACGGGGCCAAAGGATGGCACTCTGACCACGTTGACAGCGCCCAGCGGCCGGTGGAGGCCGCGGTCGACCGAATTCACAGGAGGCAGCATCAATGGGACGCCGGGACGATATCAAGAAGGTTATGATCATTGGCTCCGGGCCCATCGTCATTGGCCAAGCCTGCGAGTTCGACTACTCTGGCACCCAGGCCTGCAAAGCCCTCCGTTCGCTGGGCTACGAAATTGTGTTGGTCAATTCCAACCCGGCCACGATTATGACCGACCCTGGCATGGCGGATGCCACCTACATCGAGCCACTCGACCTCGACTCGATGGAGAAGATCATCGAGAAGGAACGCCCGGATGCCCTGCTGCCGAACTTGGGTGGACAGACGGGCCTCAATCTCAGCGCCAGCCTCTCCCGCAACGGCATACTGGAGAAGTACGGCGTAAAGGTAATCGGCGTTCAGCCCGATGCGATCGAACGCGGCGAAGATAGGCTCGCCTTCAAACAGACCATGACCGAGCTGGGGATTGAGATGCCGCGCAGCAGCATCGCTCACAGCCTGGACGAGGCCGAAGCTATTGCCGCCGGTCTCGGTTACCCGGTGGTCGTCCGGCCCGCCTACACCCTGGGCGGCACCGGCGGCGGCCTCGTCTACAACGTCGAAGAGCTGCGTACCGTGGCCGGCCGGGGCATCGCCGCCAGCCTGATCGGGCAGGTTCTCATCGAGGAGTCCGTCGAAGGCTGGGAGGAGCTGGAACTCGAGGTCATTCGCGACGCCAAGAACCAGATGATCACCGTGTGCTTTATTGAGAACGTCGACCCAATGGGCGTGCACACGGGCGATTCTTTCTGCACGGCGCCAATGCTGACGATCGACCAGGCCCTGCAGCTGAGGCTGCAGGAACTCTCCTACAGGGTAGTGGAGAGGATTGGCGTGATCGGCGGGACCAACATCCAGTTCGCCCACGACCCTCGGACCGGCCGCGTGGTCATCATCGAGATCAATCCCAGAACGTCTCGCTCCTCGGCGCTGGCCTCCAAAGCCACGGGTTTCCCCATCGCCCTGGTTTCGGCTAAATTGGCGGCCGGCCTGACCCTGGACCAGATTCCCTACTGGCGGCAAGGAACCCTCGACAAGTACACGCCGAGCGGCGATTACGTGGTCGTCAAGTTCGCTCGCTGGGCCTTCGAGAAATTCCGCGACGCCGAGGACCGCCTGGGCACACAGATGCGCGCCGTGGGCGAAGTGATGAGCATTGGCAAGACCTACAAGGAAGCGCTGCAGAAGGCGATCCGCTCCCTGGAGATCGGCCGCCACGGATTGGGCTTCGCCAAGGACTACCACGGCAAGCCCCTGGAGGACTTGTTGAGCTTGCTCAGCGTTCCCACCAGCGAGCGGCAGTTCATCATGTACGAGGCGCTGCGCAAAGACGCCGGTGTGGACGAGCTCAATCACCGGACCCACATCAAGCCCTGGTTCATTGAGCAGATGAAGGAACTGGTCGAGCTTGAGGAGGAGATCCTTGAGTACAAAGGCCAGAAGCTACCCGACGATCTGCTGGCACGGGCGAAGAGAGACGGCTTCGCGGACAGATACCTGGCCAAATTGCTGGCAATCGCCGAGCCAGAGATTCGCGCCAGGCGCACCTCTTTGGGCATGGTCGAGGCCTGGGACTTCGTGCCTGTGAGCGGTGTCGACAACGCCTGCTACTACTACTCAACTTACAACGGTCCCGACCGCACCGTGGTCAGCGACCGGCCAAAAGTGATGGTACTGGGCGGCGGCCCCAACCGAATCGGCCAGGGCATCGAGTTCGACTACTGTTGCGTCCACGCGGCCTTCGCCTTGCGCGACCTCGGCTACGAGACCATCATGGTCAACTGCAACCCCGAGACGGTCTCGACCGATTACGACACTTCGGACAAGCTGTACTTCGAGCCACTGACCGTGGAAGACGTCGTGAGCATCTACCAGAGGGAGAAGCCGCTCGGGGTTATAGTCCAGTTTGGCGGCCAAACCCCGCTCAACATCGCCGCCGAACTGGAGGAGGCGGGCGTCAAGATTCTCGGCACGTCGGTGAACTCGATCGACGTCGCATCCGACCGCGGGCGCTTCAGCCAGATGATGTCGGACTACAAGATCCCGATGCCCGAATCGGGTATGGCCGCTTGTCTGGAGGAGGCTCTGGCTGTCGCGGAACGGATCGGCTACCCCCTTATCGTTCGGCCGTCATACGTCCTGGGCGGGCGAGGCATGGAGATCGTACATGACGAGGAGGACCTCAAGCTGTACGTCACAGCCGCCGTCGGCGTCACGCCGGACCGGCCCATCCTCATCGACCGCTTCCTCGAGAACGCCATCGAGACCGAGGCCGATGCGCTGGCCGACTGCGAGTCCGTCTTCATTCCCACCGTCATGGAGCACATCGAGTACGCCGGCGTTCACTCCGGCGACGCGGCGTGCGTGATCCCACCGGTCAGCATCCCCCGGAAGCATCTGGACACGATCGAGCGCTATACGCGACAGATCGCCAGCGAACTGCGAGTGGTAGGCGTGATGAACATCCAGTACGCCATTTGCCAGGACACGGTCTACGTGCTGGAGGCCAATCCGCGCGCCTCGCGCACCGTGCCGCTGGTGTCTAAAGTGTGCGCCATCCCCATGGCCCGCCTCGCGACTCAACTCATGCTGGGCAAGAAAGTCGCCGACCTGGGGCTGAAACGGGAGGCTATCCCGTACTTTGGCGTGAAGGAAGCGGTCTTCCCGTTCAACATGTTTGCGGAGGTCGACCCGCTGCTCGGCCCGGAAATGAGATCGACCGGCGAAGTGTTGGGTTTGGCGCAATCGTTCGGCCTGGCCTTCTGGAAAGCACAGGAGGCCGTCACGCCGCTGCCGATCGAGGGGACGGTCCTGATCACCGTAGCCGAACGGGACCGGCCGGCCGTGCTCGAGACCGCGAGACGGTTCGCGGCTCTTGGCTTCAACATCAAGGCCACCGCCGGCACCCGCGCCTTCCTCGCCAGCCAGGGCGTCGTGGCGGAACCCATCTACAAACAGCACGAGGGCCGGCCCAACATCACCGACGCGATTAAGAACAAGGCCATTCAGCTGGTGATCAACACCCCGGCCGGGCGGCTAAGCGAGTACGACGACTCGTACATCCGCAAGGCGGCGATTAGGTACCGAGTACCCTACATCACGACGCTGACGGCAGCTCTGGCCGCGGCCGATGGCATCTCCGCCTATCGCGAGAGCGGGACCAGCGTCAACTCGCTGCAGAGCTACCACATCCAAATAGCGCCTGCCGGTTAGTCCCGGCCGCGGGGCGTACCGCAACCGACGGCCGTACCAGGGATGAACATATCGGCAGCCACTCTCAGGTTGCCTGAGTTCAGGAAGGTAACAAGTGGGCAGTTGCATCTGACGGATAGTCTCCTGGCTGACACCGTACTTGGCAGCCAGGCTGCGTAGGCTGCGGCCGAAGGCGGCTTGGGCACGAATCTCGGTTACCAGCGAAAGCGGCTGGTTGGGGCTGTGCCGAGGCGTTGCCATTTACGGACCGGCCCAGGCCGCGGCCAGGTGGGCGATGAAGGCCCGCATGGCGGGTGAGGCAGCGCGAGCGCGCAGCTCGATGAGCAGGAAGTCGCGGCCCAGGTCGAGCCCCTCTACCGGCAGCGCGCTTCACCGGCATCATCCCAGCTGCGGGCAGCGCCGTTGCCCAGGAGTCGAGTCGGGCTCTTACCGTGGTAGCTATGGCCGCCTGGGCCTGGGCGTCGACCTGGCGATGCTGCGCCAGGCGGGGCCACGCGTGGCGCTGGCCGCACTGGGGTCGCTCGCCTTCTTGCTGCTCCTTAGTCTGACACTCATCATAACATTGGGCTTAGTTGGCTAAGCACGCCCGCGGAGCACCATAGGGAGGGGCGGAGGCGGCAGCGCCCTAGCTTCCGGAGGCTCAGACGAGGCCGCGAGCCTGTAGGACGCTGCCTCGGATCGCAAGATGGCTGCCTGACCGGGGGCTTCAACTCGGTGCGCCAGTCGGCGTTCTCGCCCAAAGACACTATCCTAGCCTCGATACTTCCTATCGAGGCGTGCGACTGTGGAGCGCTGTCACGCACAAGAAATGGCTAGGACAAGACGGGCCTCCTTTGGGGATCACCCTCCAACGATCAGTGGACACCTCCTTTGGGGGGGCCGCCAGTCACGGGTGGCTGTTCTTTCGAGAGGATCATCAGCCTGTTCAGATGTCAGCACGACTTCTCACTCTGAGTGGCTCTAATCTGGCCAATCTTTCGCTCAGCTCGTCCAAGCGCCGCTCGATACCGCTGAACTCGGGCAGCATGCTCTCCACCTCGATAGATGTCGCGCCGTTGCGCACGCAGTACGGGCAGGTAGTCGCCGTAGCGTCCCATCACTTCAGCCTCGTATTCGACACGCGTGGCCTCATCACGCTGGTAGACTGGTCTCCCCTGCGCAATGACTGCGTAGGCCAGCTCAACCGGAGCCTGGTTCAGTATGACGACATCGACCCTGTCTGTCTCGAGAACATCCCCTAGCTCGTGCGTCAGCCGAGCGCGGAACGCAAGGACCTGCCGCACATCATCGACTAGCAGACCAAAATCATAGTCGCTCTCCGGACCCGCTGGACCATCTATCTGAGACCCAAACAGATAGACCAGCTTTAGTTCTGGGCACTTGGCCAGCGTGTCTCTGACTCTGTTCGCGATCCGCTGATCCCGAGTTAGCACGAGCACTTTCCTAGCACGACGACGTGCCGCGTCTGCACGGATTAGGCAACTTCTCATCCGCCGCTTCCGGGCCCGTACTGAATAGCCTCGGCCACGGCAGACTCCGATTGCAGCGCAGTTGTACTACAACCGTTTCACACACTGTTGCGCCGTCGATGGTTTCTCGACTGGCTGCCGCTTCGCCACTCTGGGCTCCGTCTCGGGCAATTCCTCGCAAGCCCTAGCCGGACCCTAAAGCCCGAGCAATCGCTATCGCCAAATCGAGTCCGTCGCTTCCGCCATATTTCGCCGTCTAGGCCCATCGCTTACTTGCGGCGGACGCCGGGTGTATACTAGCTGGAAGTTTGACTTGCCAGAGAGACCATGGGGAAGGATCGTCCTGACAGCGAGGTCGGGCCGCAGCAAGCGTCAGTGGACCCCGGGAAGCGACGCCGGCCCGCCAAGAACTGAGCCTGCTTTCCTCGATAATCGACACCATCGCCAATCTAGTGGTGGCGTTGGACCGGGAGGGGCGCATCGTTCGCTGCAACCATGCTTGTGAGCATGCGACCGGCTGCACCTTCGCCGAGGCGCAGGGCAGGCCACTATGGGATTTCCTGCTCCCGCCCGCGGAAATTGAGCCCGTCAAGGTGGTCTTCGCCGAACTGAAGGCGGGCCAGTTCCCGAATCAGCACGAGAACCACTGGCTGGCCAAGGACGGAACCCTCCGTCTCATCTCTTGGAACAACACCGCCATCACGGGCGCCTCCGGCGTGGTGGACTACGTCGTCGGCACCGGCCTGGATATCACCGAGCGCAAACGAGCCCAGGCGGAGCGCGAGCGGCTGGAGGCGATGCCCACTCTGGCCGATTACTTGAACGTGCTGCAGCTGCGCTTTCCAAACGGCCAGCCGGTGCCACTGGATGACCTGGCCATCAACCGCGCCCTGGGGGGCGAGGTGGTGTCGGCCCGGCAGGCGCGTTGCATCCACCCCGTCACTGGGCAACGGTTGGACCTGCTGATCAGCGCCGCCCCACTCAGGGACAACGCCGAGCGCATTGTCGGCGCCGTGGAGGTCGCCCGCGACATCAGCGAGCGCAGCGAGTTGGACAGGCTGAAGGACGAATTCCTCTCCGTGGCGGCTCACGAGCTGAAGACGCCGGTCACGATCACCAAGGGCTATTCCCAGGCTCTCCTCAGGACCACGGCCGACCTCCCTGCCACGCACCATCGCATGCTGGAGTCCATCAACCGTGGCGCCGACCGCATCGACGGGTTGGTGAACGACCTGCTCGATATCGTGCGCCTGCAAAGTGGAGGGATCGAACTGCGCTCGGAGCGGATCGACCTAGGCGAGTTGGTTGGCGAGGTGGTGGACCGCCTGGCCATCACGACCAGCAAGCATCGGGTCCTCGTGGCACGCGCAACGCCGGTGATGGTGTATGGGGACCGCGCCCGACTTGAGCAGGTGCTGGAGAACATCGTCGACAACGCGCTGCGCTACTCTCCCGAGGGGGGAGATGTGGACGTGAGCGTTGACGTGGAAGAAGACACCGCCATCGTCTCTGTGAGAGACAGAGGGGTCGGCATTCCCGAGGGCAGGCAGGCCCGCATCGGAGAGCGCTTCTACCGGGCCCATACCAACACCCCTTACGACTACGGCGGCATGGGTGTGGGCCTGTACATCTCGCAGGAGATCGTGGCGCGGCACGGCGGCCGGCTCTGGTTCGACAGCGAGGAGGGGCGGGGGAGCACCTTCCACTTCAGCCTCCCCCTGCGCAGGGCCGACGATGCAGACTGAGAACGAAGATGTCCTCGTAGTCGACGACGATCCTGAGATTGTCGAGCTGGTGGCTTTCATCCTCGAAAGCGAGGGCTACCGCGTGCGGACGGCGGCGGACGGGTGTGAGGGGCTGGAGGCGGTGGGGCGCGAGCTGCCCGACCTGATTCTCCTGGACATCAAGATGCCACAGATGGACGGTCGCGAGTTCGCCCGCCACTTCCACGCCGAGTACGACGGGGCGGTCCCAATCGTGGTGCTGACGGCGGCCGAAGACGCCCGCAGGCGGGCGGAGGAGATCGGCGCCCAGGGCTGGCTGGGCAAACCCTTCAGCCTGGAGGCGCTAGTCGCCACGGTCCGGCAGCACATCGGGCGATAAGAGACAGTCACCGCCGCAGGCAAGAAATGGGCTGTGATGCTGGGCCCCGCCGTAGCGGGACTCAGAAAGACGGGGCGGGCGCCACATTCATCAGAATCTGAGCTCGACGAAACCCCAAATTGGCACTTGTGAATTCACGCACGAACGGTTAGAATTACGGCCTGAATGCCCTGCCAGCATCACGACCCGCGGCGGCGCGGCGTCCCCTGTGTTAGCAAGGCCTGAGTAGGAAGCGGCACAAAGATGGACGCTCTCGTCGGAACCCTGTGGGCGGCGCATCAGCGCGAGTGCAAGACCCCCTGCCAGACCACTCGTTGCTCGGCCCGTCGCCACGCTGGTCCGGGCGGCTAGTTCACGGCGACTGTCAGCGCACCGCCGCCGCCTTGGTGGACAGCCTTCTCGCGCATCTCCCCCCGTGTCCAGGTCGACGGCAAGCGTGAGCTGGCAGGGGTACTCTGCCCAGGGGACACCATTGGCAACAGCAACGACTCTTCAGCCACTCGTGTCAGACAATAGCGGTGGGCAAGACTAGAGGTCAGAGGAATGCTAGCGATTACCTGCGTCAAGCAAGTGCCAGATACCACTCAGGTCAGGATTGACCCGGTCACCAACACGCTGGTCCGAGAGGGCGTCCCCTTCATAATGAATCCTTTCGACACCCACGCACTGGAGGAGGCCCTCAGGCTGAAAAGCAGGTTCGGCTTTCGCGTGTCGGTTATCTCGATGGGTCCCCCCAACACGGCGCTCATGCTCAGAAAGACCCTGGCTCTGGGAGCCGATGAAGCCGTCCTCCTGTGCGATCGGGCTTTCGCCGGGGCCGATACCTTGGCCACGAGCATGGTCTTGAGCGAAGCCATCAGCAGGCTGGCCGAGCAAGAAGAGGTCGGCCTGGTGATCTGCGGCAAGCAGACCATCGACGGCGACACCGCTCAGGTGGGCCCGGGAATCGCCACTCGCCTCGGTTACCCACAACTGACGCTGGTCGACTCTGTCGAGAGCCTGGACCTGGCAGCCAGAAAGGTGAGGGTCAGGCGCCGACTGGAAGGTCGGTTCGAGATATGGGAGGCGCCTTTGCCGGTCCTGATCACGGTGACGAGAGAGATAAACCGCTTGCGCTATCCCACCGTGCCCGGGCGACTTATGGCGGAGGAGGCCACGGTGACGCTATGGAGCAACCAGGACCTGAACCTGCCCGCGGAGACCATCGGACTCAAGGGGTCGCCAACCCAGGTCCGCAAGATCTTCTCCCCCGAAAGGACGAAGGGTGAGATCGTGGGCGACGGCGTCGACGATCCTGATGTCCGCGCGGGGCTGTTGCTCGACAAGCTGCTGACAAAGGACATCCTGCCCTTGTGAGGGGCCTTGCGGCTGACTTCGTCGGCTGCTTTTGACTGAGGAAGGGAGCGGAGAATGCGGCTCGTAGGTGTGGCGCGGGTCAAGCCAGGAAGGTGCATCGTCTGTGGTGCCCGCTGTCAAAGCGCTTGCCCCGAAGACGCGATCCAAATGACCGAGGGCGGTGAGCCCACGATCGCCGAAGAGAAGTGCCTTGGCTGCAAGAAGTGCGTCAAGGCCTGCCCGGCTGACGCGATCGAAATGTACTTTACACCGGAGCAACTGGAGGCCCTGGCCAAGCTGGCCGAGCGCAGGCGGCAGGCTGCCGCGGCGGGGACCGGCGCCGAAGCAGCTCGCCCCGCCGCTCGCGCAGCCAGAGAGTACAAGGGTGTCTGGGTCTTCGTGGAGCAGACCGAGGGCAAGGCGGCCCGGGTTTCCTGGGAGCTGCTCCACGTCGGCGCGCAGCTCGCCAAGGACCTGGATGTCGAGCTGTGTTCGGTGGTGATCGGCGATAACGTGGAGGCCCTCTGCCAAGAGTCCTTCAGCTATGGCGCCGCAAAGGCCTATTTGATAGACGATCCGGTATTTCGGCACTACCGCACGGGGCCATACCACAAGACGCTCTGTCAGCTCGTGCAGAGATATAAACCCGAGATTATCCTGGTTGGCGCGACGGGTTTGGGACGGGACCTGGCCGGCGCTGTGGCCACCAAGCTTAAGACCGGACTCACGGCGGACTGCACCGGTCTGGCTATAGACGACGAGGGATTGCTGGTCCAAACTCGGCCGGCTTTCGGCGGCAACATTATGGCATCCATTATGACCGAGAGAACGCGACCCCAGATGGCCACCGTCCGCCCGCGCGTCATGGCCCTGCCCGAAAAAGACGATTCACGCCGGGGAGAGATCGTTCGCGCCCCCGTTCAATACCGAGAAGAGGACGTCCGCACCAAGGTGCTGGAAGTCATCTTGGTAGGCAACCACGGAGTTGATGTGGCGGCCGCCGACGTGATCGTCTCGGGAGGGCGAGGCATGGGAGGCAAGGAGAACTTCCGAATCCTACAAGAACTGGCCGATGAGTTGGGGGGCGTCGTGGCTTGTTCGCGTGGCGCTGTAGAGGCCGGCTGGATGCCTGTGGAGCGCCAGGTGGGCCAGACTGGCAAGACCGTCAAACCCAAGCTGTACATCGCCTGCGGCATCAGGGGCGCCATTCAGCACCTGGTAGGCATGCAGAGTTCTGACGTGATCATTGGCATCAATCAGGATCGGAACGCGCCCATCTTCGAGGTCGCCACGTACGGCATAGTAGGCGACGTCTTCGAGATTGTCCCGGCCCTCACCAAGCAGATTAGGGAAATGCGCGCCCACAAAATCGCTCAAGGCGCGTAGAAGGGATAGATCTGGGGGGTACCGCTCGTTGTCATCCAGAATGATCGTTTTCGCGGTCGTACTTGTCTTCGCACTGGCGTTCTTTGGCTGGAGCTGCTACAAACGCTTCCACTTGCTGACTCGTGGCAGGCCAGAGGACCGTTTTGATAACCTGGGACGACGGTTCCAGAGCATGCTCATTTACGCCTTCGGCCAACGGCGGGTCGTTGGCCGGCGCTACGGCTGGAATCACTTCGTAATCTTCTGGGCTTTTCTCATCCTGCTCGTCGCCAACACCGAGTTCCTGCTGAGTGGGCTGGCTCCGGATTACATCGGCTTCTGGCGGCTGCCCGAGGGCATTTACAGCGTGCTCTCGGTCGTTTTCGACGTGACGTCGGCCCTGGCTCTCCTCGCCGTAGCCCTCGCCTTCGTTCGCCGCTTGTTCTTTGCCCCTCCGTACATTGACAAACTTAGCCGGGACGCCACTCTCATTCTGGCGATGATCGCCCTTCTGATGGTGGCCTACTTCGGGCTGAACGCCGCCAAGATCGCTCAAGGGGGCGCAGAGGCGCCCAAGTATGCGCCTATTTCGGGCGCCATCGCGCAGACCTTTCTGTCGGGTGCGCCGACGGCGTCGCTCGCCGTGCTTAGCCAGGTCTTCTGGTGGATTCACGCGCTGGTGCTGCTCGCCTTCTTGAATTACCTGCCCTACAGCAAGCACATGCACATCCTGGCGGCCATCCCCAACTGTTTCTTCAGAAGCCTGGAGAAGGTCAACACGCAGCCAAGAGAGGACTTCGTCAAGGACAATACGTTTGGCGCGGGACAGGTTGACCACTTCACCTGGAAAGCCCTGTTCGACTCCTACGCCTGCACCGAATGCGGGCGTTGCTCAGACGTCTGCCCTTCGACGTCCACCGGTAAGCCGTTGAACCCGAAATTGCTCATCCACGATATAAAGGTCAATCTGCTCAAGAACGCTCCGTACCTATCGAAGCACGCCGCCATGAACGGTCACGCACTGCCCTTGATAGGCGATAACGGGCCGGGCAGCGTGTCCGCGGAGGCCCTCTGGGCGTGTACGACTTGCGGCGCTTGCATGGAAGTCTGCCCCGTGTTCATCGAGCACGTGCCGAAGATCGTCGATATGCGCCGCGGCCAGGTGGAGATGAAGGCTGAATTCCCCGACAATCTGCTGGCCGTTTTCGAGAGTATCGAACTGCGCAGCAATCCCTGGGGCATCGCCCCCTCAGAACGCGCCAACTGGACCAGAGGCCACCTCGCCCTGCCCTTCGAGGCGGGAAAGACCGAGTATCTGTTCTTCGTGGGCTGCGCCGGGGCGTTCGATGCCCGCAGCCGCCAGACTACGCTCGCCATCGCACGCATCCTCTCCGCGGCGGGCGTATCCTGGGGCATCCTGGGTAAGGACGAACCGTGCTGCGGCGATACTCTGCGTCGCCTGGGCAACGAGTACATGTTCGATCAGGTGGCCGAGCAGAACGTCAAACTGTTCCAGGAGAAGGGCGTTACCAAGATCATCACGCAGTGTCCCCACTGCCTCAGCACTCTGAAGAACGATTACCGGCAGTATGGCCTCGCAGTCGAGGTGGTGCACCACTCACAGCTGATCAACAGCCTAATCGAAGAAGGCAGGCTGCCACTGAAGGCAACCGGGGCCCTGGGCAAAGTGGTTTTTCACGATTCCTGTTACCTGGGACGGTACAACTCTATCTACGACGCCCCCCGCAAGGCCATCGCCTCAGCCACGGGCGCTGCCCCGGCTGAGATGGATCGGCGGCAGGAGGGAGCCTTCTGCTGCGGGGCCGGAGGCGGGCGTATGTGGCTGGAGGAAGGGGTCGGCAAGCACATCAACGTTACCCGCGTGGAAGAGGCGCTGAGGGTCGCTCCAGACACGGTCTGCGTCTGCTGCCCCTACTGCATGACGATGTTCGAAGATGCCCTCAAGGATAAGAACGTTGACGAGAAGGTGCGGGTGCTGGACCTCGCGGAGGTGGTGAGCCGAGCGCTGCCGTAGTCGGCAGCCGGCGCGCCAGAGGGGCGTGAGGAACTCGGACAGCCCGGCAACGTTCGACGGTCGCGAAGAGATGGTGCTGGTCCGGGCGGACCGCGGGCCGGGCGGCAAGCAGACCATTTCACTGAACTGCCGCCGGGCCTTCCGTGCCACACCGCTACCGGCGACGGTCAGATGGGGGGCCGAACCGCTTCTTCTTGTAGCCGCTCGTCTTGCCGCGCTGGAAGGGCCGGCCTGTCTGGGTTCGCGGTCGTTCGGGTTGTCCGCCGGCTAGCGGCTCGGCCGTGATAGGCTCGTAGTGGGAGCGGGACGCCTTACTCATACGCGCGGCGACTAGCGACAAAGCGGCTGAGGCAACGTCGATGGGGTCGTGGTCCTCGAGGAGGCCTTCCACCAAACCACGGTATCGGCCCCACTTGCCGTTGGCCAAGGCCTCCGCCAGACGCTCCTCCAGAATCTGCACGTCTCGCGCCTCGACCTCGGCCCCAGTGGGAACCTCCTCTCTCCTGATGCGAGCGCCCGTTATCCGCTCGATCACCTTCAGCTCCCGCATTTCCCGAGGGTTCACGAACGTGATCGCCACGCCGCGTTTGCCCAGGCGCCCGGTGCGGCCGATGCGGTGCACGTAATACTCGGGGTCCGGCGGGATGTCGAAGTTCACGACATGGCTGACGTCTGTTATGTCGAGCCCGCGCGCGGCTACATCCGTCGCGACCATCACCTCTGCCCGGCCGTCGCGGAACGAGCGCAGCACCTTCTCCCGCATCACCTGACTCATATCGCCGTGGAGTCCTTCGGCGAGGTAGCCACGCCCCTGTAGGCGCTCGACTATCTCGTCGACCATCCGCTTCGTGGCACAAAAGACCAGCGTTCTTTCCGGCCGCTTGGCGTCGAGAACGCGGCCGAGAGCGTCGAACTTGCGTTGAAACGGCACGACGTAGTACGTCTGGTCAGTCTCTGGTACGGTCAGCGCCCGCTGCCGACTCAAGCGAACGACTTCCGGCTGCTGCAGGTACCGGTTGGCAAGATCGAGGATCGGATCGGGGATCGTCGCCGAGAATAGGGCGGTGACCCGCTGGGGCGGGAGGTGCTTCATTATGAACTCCACATCCTCCAGGAACCCCATGTCGAGCATGGTATCGGCCTCATCCAACACCAGCATCGAGACCGAAGACAAGTCCACCGTACCCCGACGGATATGGTCCATCAAGCGTCCCGGCGTGGCCACGATAGCATGAACACCGTGGCGCAACGCCTGAAGCTGACGCTCTATCGGCTGCCCGCCGTAGATTGGCACCAGGAGCAGGCCCCGATGCCGGCCGATACCGCTCAACTGTTCGGCCACCTGCAGGGCCAGTTCCCTCGTCGGGGCGAGGACGACGGCCTGAGGCACCGGCCGCTCAATAGTAGTACGCTCGACGAGTGGAATGCCAAAAGCGGCGGTCTTGCCAGTGCCGGTGAGGGCCTGGGCAACAACGTCCCGCCCGGCGATAAGCAAGGGTATCACTCGCTCTTGTACCGGAGTTGGCTCCTCGAAGCCCATCTCCTCTACACTCCTCAGCACATCGGCGCTGAGACCCAACTGTTCGAAACCAGCCATAACGACCCCCAAAACCATAACTACGCCAAGCACGAACCGCGGAGACTGTCGTTGGCGCCATTCGCCTTGCCCCAGGCCACGAGCTAACGCGCGTCGCGGGCCGGGGTCCCCCGGCTTCCCCTACTGCCTGTCGTCTTGACCAGCGGGCTCCGCCAGGCCATTCTGAATGATCGTGTGATCGCCCAGCGGCTTCATCGCCCGCACGCCGATGTTGTGCTCGTTGAGCACAGGCAGCACCTTCTTCTCGAAGCTATCGTAGTGGGCATCCATCAAGTTCAACGGCATCTGCACGGTGTCGAAGACAAAGCCGTGGGCGAAGGCCACGTCGAGCATCTTATGGTAGTCCCAGGAGTTGTCGAGGAAGTTGATGCCGTTGTCCAGGGCCCTGCACACCAGCCTGATGCTCTCCTGCTCGTCTTGCATCTTGCCGACGTGGAACCCACCCAGCCCGCTCGCGGAGACCATCTCCCCGGTGCGACCCAGCTGGCGGCACGGAATGTCGCTCCCCTCAGCCATTTTCTCCTCCTTTGCTAGCGCCGTCGCGGCAGTCCAGGCTGGCGGGGTACTGCAACAACGGTGCCGATGCCGGTAGGCAGACTGCAGACCGGCGCCTGACCGAAGACTTGCCGGGCGATCCCGGCAGCGAACGGGGCCTGGCGAGTCCTTGGGCAGGCGTGAGACGCCGCCGGCCTGCCCTTCGACTCCCCGGTCGATCGCGGGCCGCATGCTAGACCGGCCGGCCAACGGGACAGGCGAGCAACACCAAGGCCTGTCGGCAGGCCCGCGGGCAGAAGTTGGCGCTACTCACCTTCGATGTGGGCGATGACCCTGTCCACCTGCTCGGTGAAGGAGAGCTCGGGGCCGAACTTGCCCTCGAAGAAGGCGCTGCCGATGGTGAAACCCCAAGGTGCGATCTCCTTCACCCGGTCCAAGCGCTCGTAACTGGCGATGCTGCCGGCCATCACCACTGGCAGCGGGACGTCCCTCACGAAGCGCCGGGCGAGGCCCTCAGGGTCGCTTGTATGGCGGTAAGCCAGAAGGTCGAAGCCGTCCACCCCCCGGCCGGCGAGGCGTTGGCCGTCGGCGACGATCTCTTCCACGGCGCCCTCGAGGATGGAGGGGCTGCCGCTGACCACGCCGCAGAAGGGCAGGTACTTGATGGAATGCCCTGCCAGGAGGTCGCGCACCGAGTCGTGGTAGACTGTGCCCATCAGGTAGTCGAAGCCGCACCTGAGGGCGATGCCTGCCGACTCCAGACACTCCGCCTCGCTGTAGCGCACCACCTCGAGGTAGGTCGTCTTGCCGGAGGCCTTGATGGCGTCCACGAGCCGGCGCATCTCGTCCACCGGCAGGTCCACGTCCTTGAATCCCCAGTGCTGGGCCCGCGAGCCCTTGGCCCCCGCGAAGACCGCCAGGGCATCGGGCACGGTCCGGTCGTGGTGAGTGAGCATTACGATCAAGTGCGGGGTCACCTGGCCACCTCCCTGGTTGGCACCGTCGGCCGGCCGTAGGTCGCCTGCGCCGAGCACCGGTCCCAGCCGCCGCCGGACCGCTCGGCAGTGCGATCGCGAGGTCGATTACCTGCCTATTCTACCGCATCCGTCGCTAGTCGCGTCGGCGAACCACCGGCTGATGCATCCCGCTCTCGGTCTGCCCAGCGTTGACCTGCCCCCTGGCTGCTGGCTATAATGCTCCCAAGGACGGCGAGAGGAACAACGTGGCAGACCTACCGAATCAGCAAGCCGTGACTGCACTAGGCATCGAGCTACTAGGCCAGGCGTTTGGGCTGGTCGTGATCGTGGTCCTGGCTGCAGTGGCCTGCGCCTTTGTGCGCCGCCTCGCCAGAAGGTCGGTTCGTCTCGCGGTCGAGCGGGTCCGCTCCCGGCAAGAACCGCACGTCGAGGAGCTGGCCAAACGCTACGAGACGCTCGGCATGGTGGCGCTGAAGGCCGGAATAGCGATCATCTGGACCATCGCCGGCTTCATGGCCCTCTCGCAGCTAAACATCGACATCGCTCCCATTCTCGCCAGCGCGGGGGTGGTGGGCGTCGCGGTTGGTTTCGGCGCCCAGACGTTGGTCAGGGATCTGATCGCGGGGTTGTTCATCATCCTTGAGAACCAATACGGCAAGGGCGACGTCGTCAAGGTGGCCGACGTCTCCGGCCTGGTCGAGGAGGTCAACCTGCGCCGGACCGTGCTGCGCGATCTCGACGGCACCGTGCACCACGTGCCCAACGGGGAGGTCCGCGTGGCCAGCAACCTGACCCGGGAGTGGTCGCGCGTCAACATGAACGTCAGCGTGGCCTACGGCGAGGACCTGGACCGCGTGATGGCAGTGATTGACCGACTTGGCGAAGAGTTGGCCGCCGACCCCGTGTACGGCCCCTTTATCGTGGAGGCGCCGAAAGCATTGCGGGTGGATGCGTTCGAAGACTCGGGCATCGCCATCAAGATACTGGGCGTGACCAAACCGGTCAAGCAATGGGAGATTATGGGCGAGCTGCGCCGGCGCCTGAAGCGGGCATTCGACGAAGAAGGGATAGAGTTCGCCTTCGCCCAAAGGCTCGTTTACATGCGCGGCGAGAAAGAAGGCGCCCGGGTCAGTCCGCCAGCCGGCGTTGCCGCCTCCTCAGATAGGAGAGAATAGGATTGGGCTGGGAGTTGGCCAGAGCCGGCTCGACGCCGGCCTGATTCCTCACAATGTAGACCAGTTCACTATCTCCTAACATAGCAGTTTGCCCTCGCTTACTCAAGCACTGGCCATACTGCAATCAAACCAACCCCTCTTGCGATTGCCCAGGCGCAGGGCCACTGGCCTCCTCGTCACCAGCAGCGGCACGAATGCCCAGTCTGCGCGGAAAGGCTAGTGATTAAGCGGCGCTGGTTGGAGGGCGTGGCCGTCTCCGTCGCCGCAGAGATCATCTATTGATTGCTATACTAGTAGTTGAAGGGTAAGTGTCCGATACACGCCCGCGCCTAGGCGCACAACAATAGAGGAGGGATAGTCGATGCCACTAACGCAGAGGAGAGCCGAGGTCACGTGGGAAGGCAACCTAATCCACGGCAACGGCAAGGTAACGACGGGCACCGGAGTTCTGAAGGAGGCACCGGTTACCTGGGCTGCGCGAACCGAGCGTCCCGACGGCAAGACGAGCCCTGAGGAGCTGATCGCCGCCGCTCACGCCGCCTGTTACGCGATGGCCTTTTCGAACACCATGGACAAGGCGGGCCACGCGCCAACCCGGCTGCACATCAACGCCGTCTGCTCCCTGGAACGCGTCGAGGGCGGCATCAAGATAAGTGCAATGGACCTGAACGTGAGCGGCGTCGTGCCCGGCCTGGACCAGGCCGAGTTTGCTCGTCTTGCCGAGGCGGGTGAGAAGGGTTGCCCGGTCTCCAACGCGCTGCGCAACAACGTAGAGATTCGGGTGCAGGCGAAGCTCGAAAACGCGTGACGCGAGACGGCGCCGCGCGAAGCCAACACAGCCTCAACTCGCACGCAAACGGGGGGCCGTGAGGCCCCCTCAGACCGAACCGTTGGCGGCGGCGCATGAACATTGCCTGCCCAAATGAATGGGGCTAGATTACCTCCAATTCATGCAAGCGTGCGCCATCGCCGTTGGCTTGCCGTGTCCTGCCGCGACGTACGGTGGCAGCATGCGCACGCCAAGTTGTCACTGGGAGACGCGGTATGAAATTGCTGCTCATTGCACCCTCCTGGATCGACCCCGAGCTCAACCGCAACTCAGGTTTCTCCTTCCTACCGCCACTAAGCCTCGGCATCCTAGCCGCGCTGACGCCGCCCGACTGGGAGGTGCGCATCCTCGATCAGAACTTCGAGCGCGTGGACTACGACTATCCAGCCGACCTGGTTGGCATCACGCTACTGACCGGTCTGGCACCCCGAGCCTACGCCATGGCCGATCGTTTCCGCGCTCAGGGGCGCAAGGTCGTGCTGGGGGGCATCCACGCCACCGCGCTGCCCGAGGAGGCGGCCCAGCATGCCGACTCCGTCGTCGTGGGCGAGGCCGAGAACCTCTGGCCGCAGGTCGTCTCGGACCTGCTGGTAGGGAGTCTGCGGCCGGTCTACAGGGCGGACGCCAGGCCGGACCTCGCCCACTGGGTTCGTCCGCGGCGCGAGCTCTTCCCCTCCCGGGGCTTCTGGTTGACCACGGCCACCCAAACCACCCGCGGGTGCCCCTTTCGCTGCAACTTCTGCTCGGTGACCCAGTTCTTCGGCCACACCTACCGCTTCCGGCCAGTGCCCGACGTCGTGGACGAAGTGGCCGGGATGGGCTCGCGCTTGGTGGGCTTCTTGGACGACAACGTCGTCGGCAATACTCGCCGGGCCAAGGAACTGTTTCGCGCCCTCATCCCACTCAGGATACGCTGGATGAGCCAGGGCTCCCTCACAATGGCCGAGGACGAAGAACTACTGACTCTGGCGGAGCGCAGCGGCTGCATCGGCATGTTCGTCGGCTTGGAGTCGATCAACCCTGCCGCCCTCACCTCACTGGGCAAGCCCATCAACATCGTCTCACGCTATGAGGCTGCCATCAAGCGCCTGCACGACCACGGCATAGCCGTCGAGGGGGCCTTCATGTTTGGCCTGGATGAGGACGATGAGTCGGTTTTCGAGCGTACCTTGGACTTCGCCCGGCAGGTACGTTTGGAACTGGCCCAGTTTGCCGTCCTCACCCCGTTTCCGGGCACGCCTTTGTACAGCCAGATGGACGCGGCCGGGCGGATAATCGACCGGGACTGGGGCAACTACAACGCGCGCGACGTGGTCTTTCGGCCCAAGGGCATGGCGCCGGAGCGACTCAAAGAGGGCGTGGACTGGTCCTGGCGGGAGTTCTACTCCCTTCCGTCCACCTTGCGCCGGCTGGGCCTATGGCGTCGCCACCTGCCCTATCTGTGGGGTCTCAACCTCGCGTTCCGCAGGAGCCTGGTGGAGGCATAGCCGGCCTTAGCCAAGCAGCCGTTCCCGCCACCTTCCGGCAGGCGCGTCACCGGTAATCCCCACCCACAGCCGAGACTGCCCTCTCCCTGTCTCGCTACGGCACAGTCCAGGATAGTGGACAGTTCGGGACTTCTGCACAATCTCGACCAAGGCCGGCGCAGCTCTGCCGGCAGGTACTTCTCCGTCCAAAAGGGTGGCCGCTCATCTCGTCCAGGGGCCGGCCCGCCGTTCACTCTGTTCAATGAAGGTATTGGCCGGACTCCAACGCGGCCTCGTACAGCGCCACGATGTTCGCTGGCGGGACCTCCGCCTGGATGGTATGCACTGGGGCGAAGATGAAGCCACCGCCCGGCGCCAGGTCGCCGATGCGGCGGCGCACTTCTTCGCGCACATCCGCCGCGGTGCCGAACGGCAGCACCGACTGCGAGTTGCAGCCGCCCCCCCAGAAGCAGATGTCCTGGCCGAACTCCCGCTTCAGGCGAGCGGTGTCGTCCATGTTGGCGGCGCTGACCTGTATAGGGTTGAGAACATCGACCCCTAGGTCGATAAGCTCGGGGATCAGCCAGTACACCGATCCGCAGCTGTGAAAGTAGACCTTGGCGGTCGTGGCCTGTCGGAGCGCCGCCATCACTCGCCGATAGCGGGGCTTGACGACCTGGCGGAACATCTCCAGGCTGATCATCGGCCCCTGCTGAATTGAGACGTCGTCACCCCAGCAGATCACGTCTACGAGGTCGCCCACCTCCCTCAGCACGCGCTGCAGGCGAGCCACGATCACGTCGGTGACGGCGTCGATCAGGGCCTCGGCGAAGCGCCGGTCGCCGGCCAGGTCCATCAGCCAGTTATCCAGTCCGCGGATCTCGTGGGATTCGGTGAAAGGGAAATAGGAGAGGCTGAGCACGAGGGCATAGTCGGTTTGTTCACGCAGGGCCGCCGCCCTCTCGCGTAGGCCGGCGACCAGGAACGGGTCGTTCGGGTCGGGCCATGGGTAGCGGGCGATGTCGGCGATCGTCGGTTCCCCGCGACGCAGAGGCGAATCCACCTCGTAAGGCTGCCCGCAGGCGGGTTTGGCCCAGACCACGGCCCAGTCGTCTCTTAGGCCCTCCCACGCTTCGGCCCAGGTCGACGCCTCGCCGGTGCCGATGACGCCGGCCCTCAGCTGACGCGCGTCGACGCCAAACTGCCGCAGGACCACTTCTTCCACATCTGCTGTTTGCGAGAAGCGGCTGGCGACTGCGGTTGGAGTGTCGAGGCCAAGGTACCGCTTAAGCTGGTCGTAGGCGTGCACGTTGATCGAGCAGGCCAAGCCGGCGCCCAGATCGATGGGCACCCGGTCTGGTTCCTGGTGGTTCAGCGCTGCCAATAGCCTATCGCGAGCGCGCATATGTCTACCCCTTTATCGAACCCAGAGTCAGACCGGCGACGAGGTAGCGCTGGATAACCAGCGCCAGCAGGATGACCGGCACACAGATCAGCGTGGCGGCGGCCGCGACGCCGCCCCAGTTGACACCCTCGAAGGTCATAAACGAGAAGACGGCTACCGGCACCGTGCGCGTGCGGTCGCCTCCCAGTATAAGGGCGAAGGCGAAGTTGTTCCAGGAGAAGATGATGCTTAGAATCGCTGAGGCCACGATCCCGGGCACGGTGAGCGGGACCGCTACGCGCCAGAAGATACCGTACCACGTGCAGCCATCGATCAGCGCCGCTTCCTCGATCTCGTGCGGCAGATCCTCGAAGAAGGGGATCATTATCCACATCGTCATCGGCAGGGTCAGGATCAGGTGAGTGAGGATCAGCGCCGCATAAGTGTCGACCAGGCCGATACGGCTAAAGAGGATGAACCACGGGATAAGATAACTGACGCCCGGCGCCATCCTGGCGATGAGCACGACGATGGCCAATTTGCCCTGGCTGAACTTGGCGACAGAGTAGGCCGCCGGCAGACCGAGGACTAGTCCTAGGCCGGTGGCGCCCAGAGCGACCACTAGGCTGTTGAAGACGTACGTAAGCAGCGGCGTCTTGCCTATGACATCCTGATAGTTCTTGAGGGTCGCCTGGAACAAGAAGAGCGGCGGGAAGGCGGTCGCCTGCGTCCCGTCTTTGAACGAGGTAAGGACCATCCAGTAGAAGACGAACAGAACGGGAACGCTGATCAGCGCCAGGCTGATGTAGAAAAGGACTTTAAGGCTAACCTTGCGGACCTTTCGCGACAATGGACGAGTTCGGTGTGTCAGCAGTACGCCGGTTGACTCACTCATTGGCCGTTTGCGCCCCCCGGCGGAGCTTGATGATAACAAGGCAGACCGCCAAGATGATCGTGAAGAAGATGACCAGCAGCGCCGAAGAGTAACCAAAGCGTAAGTACTGGAAAGCGGAGAAGAAGACGTAGATATTCAACGTCTCCGAGGCATAGCCGGGCCCACCCTGAGTCATCACGTAGATGATGTCAAACGTCTTGATGGCGTCGATCGCCCGAAAGAGGGCCGCGACGGCGATCGTCGGTCGGAGTAGCGGTAGGGTGATGTACCAGAACTGCTGCCAGCTGTTGGCGCCGTCTATCTGCGCCGACTCGTAGGGATCGGACGGCAGCGCCGCTAAACCCGCCAGACAGATCAGCATAATTACCGGTGTGTACTCCCAGGTGTCTACTATGAGCAACGCCCACAGGGCTTGCGATTGACCGTAGGCCCATTCCTGACCGGACACGCCGATTAGGCTCAACAGGTAGTTCAGCACCCCCACCGGCGGGCTATACATCATCATCCAGATCAGGGCTATGGCCGCGGGAGTGGCGACGAAAGGCAGCAAGTACAGCGTCCGCAGCAGCCCTCGGCCAAAGAACTCGCGGTTGAACAACAGCGAGAGCGCCAGCCCGAGAACAAGCTGGAGAGCCAGCGCCCCGGTCGTGAAGATCGCCGTCCGCACCAGTGATTCGTGAAAGCGATCGTCCGTTAGGAAGATGTCCAGGTAATTCTTCAGACCGACGAATTGGGGCGCCAAAAGCCGGGACCCCGACCAGTCGTGGAAACTCATGTAGAGCGTATACGCCACCGGAAAGACGCAGAGGAGCACAATGGCGATCGCCGCGGGCGCAGGCAGCACCCAGCGGGCGTGACGGTCGAGGAAGTCGACTAGTCCGGAGCTAGGGCGCTTTCGGTCTGAGGCCAGACTGCGCTCAGCTTGCAAGCGAACCTCCTTGAGAGCTCGCAGCCCTGCTCGACGCCCGGGAGGCGGGCGGGAAGATGCAAGCCGAACCTGAGCGCCGACGGTCAGCGTCGGCGCTCAGGCTTGCCTCGCTTTCGTCCCCGCGTGCGGGCGCGGCGGGAGGTATTGGGCAGTAACCCAACAGGCGGCCGATCAGAGCAGGCCGTCGCGCTTGGCGAGCGCGGTGAGGTCGCTGTTGGCCTTTTCGCAAGCGGCCTTGACGTCGCCCCCTTCGATGGCAACGGTTATCGGCAGTCCGACAATGTCCCGGGCCTCTGGTACACTGATCACCGGCGGGGCCCACTGGTCGTCACCCTTGTCAAAGGTCCACTTAGCCGTCTCGACCCAGTCCTTAGGAGCCGCGGTGAGAGCCGTCGGATCATCCCAGGCGGACTTGCGGCCCGCCGCCACCCCGGCCACCATCGCCTTGATCTGATACTGCTTGCCGGCTAGGTACTCGGTCCACAGCCAGGCGGCATCCTTGTTCTTGGACTGGCTGGAAATCGCCAGGCCGTAGATATAGATGGTGGGCGTGTTGCGCTTCGGGCCGGCCGGGAAGTTGACGTAGGCCGTCTTGCCGACGACCTTGGAGGACGCCGGATCCTCGAACTGCGTACGGAAGCTGAGGTCGTCGGGGAACAACGCTGCCTTGCCCTGCTGATAGAATGGAGTCAGCTCCACGTTGCCCATGTTGACGATGCCCTGTGGCGCGTAGGCCTTGAGGAGCCCGCCGTAGAACTTATAGGCCTCGACCGCCTCGGGGAGGTTAAGGGAGGGCGACTTGCCGTCCTTGCCCATCCAGTCCACGCCCATGTTGTGCAGGAAGACCGCGAACATCGAGACGGCGTTGGACTTCTGCCCCCGGCTGACGAACCCGTACACGTCGGGTGGCTTATGGAGCGCCTTGGCGACCTGCTCCAGCTCGTCGAAGTTGGTCGGCGCTTTCAGCCCCTTGGCCTCCAAGAGGTCCTTTCTGACGAAGAGGCACTGGCCGCCGCTGATCACCGGCAGGGCGATGACTTTACCGTCGATCTTGCACGAATTGAGCGCGCCCTCGAAGAAATCGGCCATGTCCAGATCGGGTGCGGCTTTCTGCGGATTGGTGGAATATGGGGTGAGATCTTCGAACCACCCGTTCTTCGCGTACTGGGCGAAGTCCTGGGCGCGCGTGGTGCGGAAGCTGTCGAGCGTGCCGGTGCCCGCGGTGAGTTCGGTGGCGATCTTCTGGCGGGCCTGGGCCTGCTCGTAGGCCTCGAACTTCACGTTGATGCCGGTCAACTGCTGGAACTCGGGGACCGATTTCTCCCAGTAGTCCTCGATGGTGCTCTTGAGGCCGATGAACCGAACCTCTTTGCCCTTAGCCTGCATCCAGTCGAACTTGCCGCTCGCCTGGGGAGCCGCAGTGGGCGCAGGGGCCGCTGGCTGCGCGCACGCCGCCAGCGCCAGGCCGGCCGCGCCGACCCCCAGCCCCACCAGGAAGCCGCGGCGGGTCACCGCACTATTGATCGCCCGGTCTGCCACAGTAGTACCTCCCGTTATGTCGATTTGAGGCGTCTCGTGTTGCTGCACGATCGCCTGAGCCAGAGGGTGCTAGGGCCGGAAAGAACGGCGCCCGCATACATAACGGATACGAGCACATTAGGCCTACGTTATCGTTCTCCCGTAGTTCTGTCAAGAGGGTGGACCACGATAACCGCCTACTACCACCGGGA
Source organism: Chloroflexota bacterium (assembly GCA_021847625.1). The sequence goes on along the minus strand of JAJZQK010000002.1, from coordinate 874 downwards.
TCACTCTCCCGGAAACGTGACGGACACCCGAAACCAGATCCAGTAAACAGGGTGGCGGAGGCGCATGGGAGTCGAACCCACCCAGGACGATGCCATCGCCCCGCAACGGTTTTGAAGACCGCGAGAGCCACCGGGCCCCCTTCGCCCCCAAGAGAAAAGGCCTTCTGCCTTGCCCGCTCATTATAGTCCACGTTGAGACCGCCGGCAACGTGGGCCGCGGAGCTGGCTCCGGCGCGACGCGGGGAGCTCCACGCTCGACGCTTTGACAAGCACAGCCGCCGCTAGCTATACTGACCCCAGGATGCGCAGACAGACCATCGTTGACGGCTATAACGTGATCTACCGCAGCCCGGACTACGCTCGCCTGGCCGAACGCAGTCTCGAACTGGCGCGCAACACGCTCGTCTCACGCCTCAACGTCGACCCCTCCCTGAGGGACGACGACCTCACGGTGGTCTTCGACGGCGCCAAGGGTGGGCAGCCCCGGCAATCCACCGAGCGCCAGGGTCGGGTTAGGATCATTTACTCACGCTTCGGCGAGACCGCAGACGAGGTCATCAAGCGTCTGGTGGCAGGCGCTGCCGGCGAGGTGCGAGTGGTGAGCGACGACCGGGAGCTGCGCGAGCACGCCGCCGGCCACGGCGGCACGGCCGTGCGGGTCGGCGTCCGCAAACCCCGGCCTGCCCCACCCCCGCTGGGAGAGGAAGAGGACCTGCCGCGCCCCAACAAGAAAGGCCCGGCCCGCCGTCCCAAGAAGCAGCGCGGTCCCCGGGAGCCCTACTGGACCCCTTAATAGGTCCGTGGGCGGGAGGCCAAGCGGGGTCCAGGGGTGAGCAGTTTCCCATGCACCACCGTGCCGCACCGTCTCCCGGGG
>JAJZQK010000308.1 GCA_021847625.1 Chloroflexota bacterium | reverse complement strand
AACTGAGTCAGATGGATATATCCGATACCCGGTTTAATCTCAAACGCTAGGTCCACGGAGGGGTGCGAAATCTCATCGCGCACTAGGTCAAACACTAACGGCTGCGCCTGCCCTTCGCGCACCATCGTCACCTGCACGTGCGTGCCCTTGGGCCCTTTCAGCGACTTCGCCACGGCGTCCGAGGTCATGCCCTCCGCCGACTTGCCGTCGATTGCCGAGATCACGTCCCCCGGCCGGATGCCCGCCTTGTACGAAGGCGTCCCCTCATACGGCGTAATCACATAGACCTTGTTGCCCTGCTGCTGGATGACCATGCCAACGCCGTAGTAGTGGCCGCGCTGGTCTTCCTGCATCCGGGCATAGGCCTTCGGATCGTAGAAGTTGGAGTGCGGGTCCAGCACCCGCAGAATCCCGGGTATCGCCCCGTCGTAGATCGCCCCATCCGCCTTGTCGCCGCTCAGCGGCTCAGCGTAGTTCTTCTCCACAAGAGCGTATACATCGCTGAAATTCTTCAGGTTATCGCGGATCTGGCTCTCGTCTTCCGACGACTGGGCCCCCACCTTGCGCTGCATCACACTGCCCACAACGGCGCAAACACTGAAGAAAATGACGAGGAAAAAGGCTGCGCGGCGGGCGCGAGGGGTCATAGATAGAACGAACCTCCGGACGGCAGGTGCGACGGTCGCCGTGAAGGGGCCTCGCAAGGCGGTCTTAGCCGCAAGTATACCATCCAGTGAATTAGACGCGCCCGGGCACGAATCCGCTGCACCTGCCGCTTTCCCCGCCCTGCAACCCCTGCCCAGCCAGTGGTAGCCTTCCCTTGATCAGTTCAAACGACAGGGGGAAGTTGTGCATCCAAACTTGCATTCCATTGCCGCATTCGCCGTCACAGCCGCTATCACACTCGGAGCAGAGATTCACAACCCAGCTATGGCCCACGCACAGAACCCAACGCCGACCAAATCCGCCATCGCCCGCGCCGCCCAGGCCGAGCCGCCCGCCGACAACCCCGTCGCCGACCCCAAAGCCGTCGTCACCCTTGGCAACGCGCGCTTCACCGTCCTCACTCCGCAGCTCATCCGCATGGAGTGGGCCGCCGACGGCAAGTTTGAAGACCACGCCTCCTTCGTCTTCCTCAACCGCCGCATGCCCGTGCCGAAGTTCACGCAATCGGTCAGCGGCAGGAATCTCACCCTCAAGACCGAATCCCTCACTCTCACCTACGCGCCCACTGGGGACGGCCAGTTCACGCCAGGCAACCTCGCTATAACCCTCACCGTATCCGGCAAACCAGTCACGTGGCATCCCGGCATGGCCGACCCCGACAACCTCCAGGGCACGACGCGCACACTCGACGGCGCTCTCGGTAGCAAGACCCGCGAGCCCATCGGCCAGGGCCTCGTCTCGCGCTCGGGCTGGGCACTCGTCGATGACTCCACCGGCCCGCTCTTTGACTCCGCCGACTTCCGTTTCCTTCAAGGTGATAAGTCCCCCTGGCCCTGGGTCATGGAGCGCCCCGCCGGCGACCGCCAGGACTGGTACTTCTTCGGCTATGGCCACGACTACCGCCAGGCCCTCGGCGACTACGTGCAGGTCGCGGGCCGCATCCCGCTGCCGCCGCGCTTCGCCTTCGGCGCATGGTGGTCCCGCTACTGGTCCTACAGCGACCAGGAACTTGATGAGCTCACGCGCGGCTTCCGCCAGAATTCCACGCCCCTCGACGTTCTCGTCATCGACATGGACTGGCACATCAACTACGAGCAGCTCAAAGCCATGGGCGAAACCGACCAGTCCGACGCCGCCGCCCGCGCACTCGGTGTCAATCACACCCTCGGATGGTCCGGCTACACGTGGAACAAGCTCCTCTTCCCTGACCCCAAACAATTCCTCGACAACATGCACGCCGACGGCCTGAAGGCCACTCTCAATCTCCACCCCGCCTCCGGCATCCAGCCGTGGGAGGCCGCCTATCCCGCCATGGCCCGTGCCATGGGCATCGACCCCGCCACTAAAAAATATGTCCCCTTCGACCCCACCAACAAGAAGTGGGTCGTCAATTACTTCAACCTCGTCCTGCACCCGCTCGAGCAGCAGGGCATCGACTTCTGGTGGCTTGACTGGCAGCAGGAGCCCAACACCAAGCTCCCCGGCGTCAACAACACCTGGTGGCTCAACTACCTCCACTTCACCGACCAGCAGCGCGAGGGCAAGCGCCCGCTGCTCTTCCACCGCTGGGGCGGCCTCGGCAACCACCGCTACCAGATTGGCTTCTCCGGCGACACCATCTCCGTCTGGGATTCGCTTGCCTTCCAGCCCTGGTTCACCGCCACCGCAGCCAATGTCGGCTACGCCTACTGGAGCCACGACATCGGCGGCCACATGCCCGGCGCCGTCGATCCCGAGCTCTACACGCGCTGGGTCCAGTTCGGAGCCTTCTCGCCCATCCTGCGCACCCACACCACCAAGAACCCCGACTCCGAGCGCCGCATCTGGGCCTATCCTGAGCCGTACTCCTCCATCCTGCGCGATACTTTCCAGCTTCGCTACGCGATGGAGCCCTATCTCTACACCGAGGCGCGCCGCACCTACGACACCGGCATCGCCTTCCTCCGCCCGCTCTACTATGACTGGCCTGAGTCCAGCGAAGCCTACGCCAGCAAAGACGAGTACCTCTTCGGCGACCAGATCCTCGCCGCCCCCGTCGTCTCGCCAGCCGACAAAGCCTCTGGCCTCGCCACGCGTTCGGTCTGGCTCCCCGCTGGCGAGTGGATTGAGTGGCCCACCGGCAGACACTTCACCGGCCCAGCCACGCTCCAGCGCAGCTTCTCCATCGACCAGACCCCGATCTACCTCAAAGCCGGCTCTATTGTCCCCATGCAGCCACCGATGGAGTTCACCGGTCAGAAGCCAGTCGATCCCCTCATCGTCAATGTCTGGCCGCTCGCGCCCGGCGCAAGCTCCAGTTACTCCGTCTATGAGGACTCCGGCAAGTCCACCGATTACCAGCGTGGCGTCTTCACCCGCACACCCATCCACGCCGCGCAAAAAGGCGACACCCTCACCGTCGAAATCGGACCCGTGGAAGGCAGCTTCCCCGGCATGTTGAAATCCCGTGCCTTTGAGCTACGCCTCCCCGCTGACTGGCCGCCCGCCGCAGTCACAGTCAACGGGGTAGAGGTCTCTCAGAAGTCTGCCGCACGCAGTGTCGGCTGGAGCTTCATTGGCAACACCCTCACCACCGTCATTCCAGTCGCCGCGCAGAGCACCGCCAAGCCGGTCACCATCGTCGTCCGCCGCACCCGCGGACTCACCCCCCGCCGTGGCGAGCTCGACGGCTTCGCCGGCTCCATGACGCGCCTCCGCGCCGCCTATGACGCCCTGCAGCAGACCTGGCCCGTCTCCCAGCCGCCCGATCTGCTCATTGACGTGATGCAAACCGGCGACCGCCTCGGTTATCACCCCGAGCGCGCACAGCAGGAGATTGCCCACTTCCACCAGACCCTGCCCCAGGCGCAATCCGCTGTGACCGCGCTGGAGCAGGACGCCCAGCGCCGCCTCGACGTCTACTCCCGCCGCTTCAGCCGCGGCAACCTCGCTCCGGCCAACATGGAGCAGGAGAAACAACGCCGCCTCGACTCCCTCAACCGCGCCAAGGCCATGATGGCCGAAGTCGCGCATTAACTAGCCCAATCGCTTAGCCCGCCGCCGGCGAGATCTTTCGCCGGCGGCCAAACATCCTCTGGATGCATTTGCTCCCCGCTCTCGCCGGGAATTACCATGCGGCTCTATGAAGAACCTGGCCTGCTCCCTCTCGCTGCTGCTCGTCGCCGTGCCTCTGGCCCTCGCCCAAAGCACCCCCGCCGACCCCTACGCGCCCACCCTCGGCATCAAGTCCGCCGCCGAGATCGACCACGAGTGGCAGCAGGCCGTCAGCAAGTACGACGCCGAGCGCAACCGCCTCCTCGCCGACGAGCTCAAGCAGCAGAACGACGGCCCCTACCGCGCCGACTGGGCCTCGCTCGAAAAGTATCAGCAGCCGCAGTGGTACAAGGACGCCAAGTTTGGCATCTTCATCCACTGGGGTGTCTACTCCGTGCCCGCCGCGGAAAACGAGTGGTACCCGCGCAACATGTACCACCCCGGTGACGGCGCCTACAAAGACTTCCAGGCCCGCTACGGCCACGGCGATCCCGCAAAAGGCTACAAGGACCTCATCCCGCTCTTCCGCGCCGAGCACTTTGACCCCGCCGCGTGGGCCGCGCTCTTCAAGGACTCCGGCGCGCAGTACGTCGTCCCCGTCGCCGAGCATCACGACGGCTTCTCCATGTACGACTCCGGCCTCAGCGACTGGACCGTTGCCAAGATGGGCCCCAAACGCGACACCCTCGGCGAGCTCGCCCAAGCCGTCCGCGCGCAGGGCCTCCACTTCGGCCTCAGCTCCCACCGCGTCGAGCACAACTTTTTCTATGACGGCGGCCGCGCCATCCGCTCCGACGTTAACGACCCGCGCAACGCCGGCCTCTACGGCCCCGCCCATCAGTGGATCAGCGGCAAAGGCGGCCTCACCAATGACTGGACCTACGTCAGCGAAGCCTGGGCCAACGACTGGCTCGCCCGCGACACCGAGCTCGTCGAGAAGTACCACCCCGAGATCGTCTACTTCGACTGGTGGATTGGCCAGCCCGCCATGCGACCCGCCGTCACGCGCTTCGCTGCCTTCTACTACAACTACGCAGCCGCCCACGGCTACACCGGCGTCATCAACTTCAAGGACTATGCCATCGACTACCCCGCCGCCGTGCAGGACTTCGAACGCGGCCAGCAGGACCACATCGTCCCCCAGCACTGGCAGACCGATACCTCCATCAGCAACAAGAGCTGGGGCTACATCGAGCACGATACCTTCAAGACGCCCGACTTCCTCGTCCGTCAGCTTGTTGACATCGTGAGCAAGAACGGCAACCTGCTGCTCAACTTCGGCCCCCGCTCCGACGGCACCATTCCGGATGAAGTCCAGACCACGCTCCGCGCCATGGGCGCATGGCTCAAGGTCAACGGCGAAGCGATCTACGGCACCACGCCCTGGACCACCTTCGGCGAAGGCCCCACCAAAGTCGAGGCCGGCGCATTTCACGACACAGACACCAAGCCTTACACGCCGGAAGATTTTCGCTTCACCGCCAAAGGCTCGACCGTCTACGCCATCGGCATGGCC
>JAJZQK010000307.1 GCA_021847625.1 Chloroflexota bacterium | reverse complement strand
TTAGAGCGATGCCTTCCGCAACACCACCTCGGCCTTGCCCGGTCGCTATGCCTTCTCACTGGAGGGCTCCTGTCGGCTAAAGAGACCGCGGAGCATAATTCGGACCAAGACTATGGTCTTCTGTTGAGTTCTACCGGCCGTGGCAGTGTTTGGTCTTCTTGCCGCTGCCGCAGGGGCAGGGATCGTTGCGCCCTGCCCTCGCCACGGCCCGCTTGAGCGTCGTTTCTTGCTCGGCGAGCAGTCCCATCACATGCCAGGCAGGCCGCCCGCGATGTAGGAGCGAGGCCATCAATCGCAAGGGAGAGTCGGCGTGCCGGTAGAAGGCCCTGTAGCCCTCGCACAGGTAGTTCAGCCCCTCCTCGCCGTCGGGGGTAATGAGAAAGCGGTTCTTGGGGCACTCGCCGTGGCAGGCGAAGTGAAACTCACAGGCCCGACAGTATCGCGGCAGGCTGTTGCCCTTCTCCTGCCCGAACTGCCGCTGGCGCTCTCCTGCTACCAGTTTCCCCTCGCCGGGCGGTTGCAGTCTGGATGCCACGGCCGGTTAGAGCCTCCAGGTGGGATGCCTGTCAGACGGCGCCATCGGTCTGCGGCGGGACGCTTCATGGCCGTACCTCTATTCAGTGTAAGTGGGGGAAGTGCGCCGTTGCATCGCTGCTTTCAGTGAGTTTCCATTCGCGACGGTCCCGGTGCGACTACACGGCAGCAGGTAGCTGGATTCAGGTATGGGAAGACGGAATCGCTGTCTCCAGCTGGGAAGGGATTCTCAGAGCGGTTTAGCCCTTGTAAACCCTGCGAAACCTGGGTACACTGTTACGTTGAATCGGCTGGGGTGGGAGGATGCGGGGGATAGTGGTTCGGGTTGGTGGCTACTGGCCAGCGGTTGTCCTGGTGCTGGCGGTGAGTTTGCTGCTCGGCGCATCGGCGGTGTCTCTGAACCAGGCGCCGCCCTCGACGATACGAACGAGCCCGGCGGCGGATGGCGGGCAACGCGTCGAGTGGGTGATGCCCGATACCCGGGACTGGGACGCCGGACTGCGGCCGGGCCAGGTGGTGCGCGCCGTCGCCCCTCCCGCCGGCACGGGCGCCTGGGCCGCCTATGCCATCCTCTCCGGCCCCCGGGCAGGCCAGACCGCCGTCGTCGAGCGGGGCTGGCCGGAGGCGAACGACCTTCTCCTCTTCGCCCTGGGCCTGGAGTTCCTAGCAGCCGGGCTGGCCGTGTACTTGCTGGCCGCGGACCGGGCGGCGGCCAATCGCTTCCTGCCGATGGCGGGGGTTATTGCCGCCGGCTTGATCGTCTCCCCGCCTACCGCCGTCGCCCATCCGTGGGCGCAGTTCCTGGAGGAGGTCTTCAGCAAGGGCGCGGCGCCGCTGTGCGTCCTCTTTTTCTTCACCACGCCGGTCGAGCGTTGGCGGCCCCTGCGCCGCCTGCTCGTCTGGGCCTACCTCCCGCTCATGGCCGTCTACTTCTATATAGTGTGGCGCGACCCGCTGGCCTACGAGCCCTTCAAGGGCATCGCCATCGCCTACCTGACGTGTGGCGTCGGCGCGAGCCTGGTCGCCCTGGCCTGGCCCTCCTTCTCCCGCCTGCCGGGCGTGCCGCACCAACTGCGTCCGGTCCTTCTGTGCCTGGGATTCGCCGTCGCCGTGACGCTCGTGGGCAGCCTCATCCCCTACGTGTTCGCCGGACGCTACCTCATCCCTCCGGAGCTGGCCGTGGCGGCCTGGGGGGCGTTGCCCATTGGTTTTGTGTGGGCCATGCTTCGCCATCGCCTAATGGGCGTGAACATTGGCAACTACGCGGTCCTGCGCACCGTGTTCGAGACGATCGACGATCCCATATTTGTCGTGGACGAGAACGGCCGCCTGGTGGACGCGAGCAAGTCGGGCTTGATCTTCCTGGGATTGAAGAGAGCCGGCAAGGGAAAGCAATCCTTTGTGGCCTTGAGCAAGGAATGGGGCGAGTGCGGCGAGGCGGTCTTGCGGCGCGTCCTGGCGGGCGCCTTCATCCAGGACGAAGAACACGCCATACAGTCCGGGCGGGACGCCGGGCTGCAGGTGAGCGTTACGGGCAGGCCCATCTACGACGAGCGGGGGAGGGCGAGCCTGGCACTGCTGGTCTACCGCGATATCACCGACCGGAAGCGCCGTGAGCGGGAGCTGGCCCACCTTGCTACCCATGACTCTCTAACCGGCTTGCCGAACCGGCGGGTGCTGGAGGAAGCCCTCAAGCGGGCGGTGGCCCGGGCGCGGCGGGGGAAGCCCAGCGTCCTCCTGTTCCTGGACCTGGACAGATTCAAGGCCGTGAACGACACCTACGGCCACCTGGCCGGGGACAAGGCGCTTATCTCTCTGGTCAGGCTGCTGGAGGCCCACCTGCGGGCCGAGGACCTTGTGGCCCGGGTGGGAGGCGACGAGTTCGCCGTGCTGCTGCGCGACGTCGACGCCGCGGCCGGTGAAGTCGTCGTGCAGCGGCTGAACATGGCCGCCGCAGAGCACCGGCTCGACCTAGGCGACCACAGCCTGGCCCTCAGCCTCAGCGTGGGCGCGGTGGAGATCGACGGTCTGCTGGGGCCGGAGGAGGTGTTGGCCCAGGCCGATACGGCCATGTACGCGTTCAAGCAGCGAAACGGAGGACCAGGCGCCGCCCCTTCCTACCATCGATCTCACCCCGCTGCCCCACCACCGCCGAGCGCGACAAGCGGCTCGGCGTCCTAGGAACAGACGATTCTGCCGCTGGCCATGATTGGTGATGTCCGGACTCTACCACATGGTACCCCACGTTTTACGGCCTTATCACTTGCCCGGCAAGCAGATGACTGGTATCCTCCTAATGAGGGTTGATGGTCCGGCATGTCCACAGCCGCCCAAGACCCGCCGCACAAATTCAACATGGCGACATCGCACTCCCACAATTCTCCCAGCAGGTGTGAAGGGGGGTTTTTGTTGCCAAGCAATGGGGAGTACCTATGAACTTGTTGGGCCGTCTGCAACCCCGTGTCGAGACTTTCGCCGAGACGCCTCCGGAAATCGAGAAGGAACCTCTGCAACGGCCGGTTCGGCTTAGGGAACCGCAGGCCGCCGTCGGAGTCCTCGTGCCCGAGGAGGTCCCCCAAGCCATCGTGATTCCCCATTTGCAGGCGGCCGACGAGGTATGGCAGGTCGCCAAGGGAACGGGCCATCGCTTCCGGGATCTGAAGATGGCGATAGCCAACAGGATCCTCGAGGATCTGGGGCCCGACTTCCGGGCCGTGCGCACGCCGGAGGCCGAGCAGGACATCTCCCAACGCTACGGGGGGCTGGTGCGGGAGAGCGAGGCCCGGCTGAACGAGGCCGACCAGCGGGCCCTCTGGGAGGCGGTGCTAGGCGAAGTGCTGGGGTTTGGCCCCATCGAGCCGCTGCTGCGGGAGGACGCCGTCACCGAGGTAATGGTCAACGGCCACGGCCTCATCTACGCCGAACGCAAGGGGCGCCTGAGCGAGACGGACGTGCTCTTCGAGGGCGAGGCGCACGTGCTGCGGGTGGTCGACCGCATCCTCAAGCCGCTCGGCCGCCGGGTCGACCGCAAGTGGCCCATGGCCGACGCCCGCCTGCCCGACGGCTCGCGCGTGAACATCGTCGTGCCGCCCTGCGCGCTCAGCGGGCCGACGATCACCATACGTAAGTTCTCCAGGAAGCCGTTCACGGTGGAGGACCTGATTCGCTTCGGGTCGATGACCGGGGAGGTGGCCGACTTCCTGCGCGCCTGCGTCGTGGCCCGCCTCAACGTGGTGGTGGCCGGGGGTACCGGCTCGGGCAAGACGACTCTGCTCAACGTGCTCTCTAGCTTCATCCCCAACGGCGAGCGGATCGTCACCATCGAGGACTCGGCCGAACTGCAGCTGAACCAGCGCCACGTGGTGACGCTGGAGGCGCGGCCCGCCGACCCCGACGGCACCGGCAGGGTGAGCATCCGCGACCTCGTCGTCAACAGCCTGCGCATGCGCCCCGAGCGCATCGTCGTCGGCGAGTGCCGTTCAGGCGAAGCCCTGGACATGCTCCAGGCGATGAACACGGGCCACGACGGCTCGCTCACCACTCTGCATGCTAATACCCCGCGCGATGCCCTCTCGCGCTTGGAGACGATGGTCCTGATGTCGGGGATGAACCTGCCCATGAAGGCCATCCGGGCCCAGGTCTCCTCGGCCATCGACCTCATCGTCCTGCAGAGCCGCCTGCGCGACGGCTCGCGCAAGATCACCCACGTGACGGAGGTGCAGGGCATGGAGGGGGATACGATAGTGATCCAGGACATCTTCCTCCTGAAGGAGACCGGCATGGACGACGAGGGGCGGGTGCTGGCGAAGATAGAGCCGACCGGCATGCGCCCCAAGTTCATCACCCGCCTGGAGACCAAGGGGATAATGCTGCCGCCCAGGGTCTTCGGCGTGCAGCTGTAGGCTTCATACCGGGGGCCTTTGTCCGGGTCCCATGTCGATCCACGGCATCACGTAGTGGCGGCCGTCTCCCTGGGTCCCTGGGCGCAGCCCAGGGGGCCGGGCCGCCACTACGCAGTGGCAGCGAAGGCCGGCCTTCCACGGGTCGGCCTTCGGCGAGCTTGCGACGGCCCTGGGGGCCTACGGCTGCGCTAGCCGCCGGGAGAGATTCTCCTCCTGGTCGGCCGCGGTGAGGAAGAGCACCTCGTCGCCGGCCGCCAGGGCCAAGCTGCCGGCGGGCACCAGCACGCGACTGTTGCGCAGCACGGCCACCACCACCACGTCCTCCGGAAGTCGCAGGTCGCCGATCGTGCGCCCGACTAGGGGGGAGCCCTCGGCGACAATCTCCTCCACCAGGCCGACCTCCCCCTCACGCAGCCTGAGGAGGGTGACGAGGTCGGAGAGGGCCGCCTCTTCCTGGACGAGGCGGGCAATCAGCTCCGCCTGGTTCAGGGCGACGTCCACGCCCGTGTCGTGGGCGAACATCCAGTGGTTGCGGGGATTGTTGACCCTGGCGATGACGCGCTTGACGGAGAACTCGAACTTGGCGAGCGTGCTGACGACCAGGTTGTCCTCGTCGTGACCGGTGGCGGCGACGACGACGTCGGCGGCGTCGATCCCTGCCTTGGTCAGCACGCTGGGGTCGGCGGCGTCCCCTTGCGTCACCTGCACGCCGACCTCCGCCCGCAGCCGCGCCGCGGTCGGGCCGTCGGACTCGACGACCACCACCTGGTGGCCGTCGCCCAGCAGCACCGCCGC
>JAJZQK010000306.1 GCA_021847625.1 Chloroflexota bacterium | reverse complement strand
CCACAATCGGTACAATTCTCCCTATCCTCTGCGCCCTCCGCGGGCGAGGACGCAGAGGATAGGGAGAATGCCCGACTCCTTCCGTCTCCTCTGCGGTCTCCGCGGTGAGAACCCGTCCACCGTGCAAGTCCTGTCAGTAGCCCAGGGCGCAGCCGTCCACGCGAGGGTCCGAGCCGCCCAGGCGCGCCCCGGTCGCGAGGTCGATCTGAATCAACTGCACGCCCGAGCCGGCGCCATAGGGCCCCACCGTGCGCACGTCGTGACCCTTGGCCGCCAGCGCCTCGCGCACGGCGGCGGGAATCCGCTCCTCCACGATCAGGGCCAGGTCCTCGTCGATGTTGGCCGGGTCGGTGCCGGGGAAGCTGGCCCAGCGCGGGGCCTCGGCCGCCTGCTGCACGTTCAGGCCCGAGTCGATCAGGGCGCTGAGGACCTGCATGTTCCATTGCGGCTGCTGGTCGCCGCCCGGCGTGCCACCGACTAGCCACGGCTTGCCATCGCGACAGACGAGGTAGGCGTTGAGCGTGTGCATCGTCTTCTTGCCCGGCGCGAGGACGTTCGGGTGCCCGGCCTCCAAGGAGAAGCCGCGGCCGGCGCGGTTGTTCAGCGTGATGCCCGTGTTCCCAGCCACCACCTTGCTGCCGAAGGCGGCGGAGAGGCTCTGGATGAAGGAGACGCAGTTGCCATCCTTGTCCACCACGGCAAAGTAGGTCGTATCGCCGTCGAACTCCCAGGGGTCGCCGGCCGTTTGCTTCGGCAGCGCCCGCTCTGGGTCGATCTCCGCCCGCCGCTTGGCGGCGTACTCCTTCGACAGTAGCCCTGCCAGCGGCACCTTCGCCAAGCGAGGATCGCTGCTGTGGCGCAGGCGGTCGCCGAAGGCGAGCTTCTTGGCCTCGGCCATCAGGTGGATCGCCTCGGCGCTCTGGAAGCCCATCGCCCCCAGGTCGTACCCCTCGACGATGTTCAGCTCCTCCAGCACGATGTGGCCCTGCGAGGGGGGCGCCGTCTCGTACACCTCGTAGCCGCGGTAGGTCGTGCTGATGGGCGTGTAGACGTCGCTCGTATGCTCGGCGAACTCGCGCTCGGTGAAGAGGCCACCCTCCTCGCGGAGGAAGGAGACGATGGCCTTCGCCAGTTCGCCTTTGTAGAAGACTTCGCGACCGCCCTCCATGACCGCCCGCATGCTCTCGGCCAGGTCGCGCTGGGCGAGCACCTCGCCCAAGCCCGGCGGCCGCCCCGTCGGCAGGAAGACCCTCCGGGAGGTGGGGTACTTGGCCAGGGCGGGGGCGGACTGCTCCACCCAGCGGGCCGTGATCTCGCTCAGCACGAAGCCCCGCTCGGCGTAGGCCACCGCGGGCTGCCACAGCTCGGCCAGCGGCATCGTCCCCCAGCGCTCGAGGGCCGTGAAATAGGCGTCGACCGCGCCGGGCACGGCGACAGAGTGGACGCCGTCCAGCGGCATCTTGCGGTAGCCCCGCTCGGCGAAGTACTCCCGTGTGGCCGCGAAGGGGCTGACGCCGCTGCCGTTGAGCGCCTCCAGGCGGCCCTCCTTGGCCAGGTAGACGACCATAAAGACGTCCCCGCCCAGGCCGCACATCATCGGCAGCACGACGTCGAGGACGCCGGCGACGGCCACCGCCGCATCCACGGCGTTGCCCCCCGCCTTGAGCACCTCGGCCCCGGCCAGCGTGGCCAGGGGACTGGCCGAGGCGACCATGCCGTTGGCGGCGGTTGCCATGGATCTGTGTTGCCAGGGAGACGGAGCGCCGGGAAAGTCACTAGTCGAACTCATCCACCAACTCCTCGCAGTTAGTCTTAACTTGTTGGCAGTATAGCACAGTAGTTACACCGGTTGCGGATGTGAGTGTCCTATTTGTCACTCTCTGGGACGTAGCGGCCGGCGTCTCCCTCGGGCCCACGGCCCCAGGGACCTTGTCTGCCGGCCTTGGCGGCCAGACCTCGGTCCCTGGGCGCAGCCCAGGGGGACGGGCCGCCACTACGCAATGGGCTGGGCCGGTATAGGACTCGGCTGAAGGCAATCGGTATGCCGGTAGAGGGCGAAGGCTGAGGCAGCAGAGGGATCGGGCGAGGGCGCTGCGGCGGGGAAAGAAGAACCTCGGCGGGACCGAATCTGCCGATTCGGAGCGACGCCGAGGTGCGTTGAGCTTTGACAGCGGATAATTGCTATTGTGGTAAGCGACGACCGGCAGGTCAGCCGACCACCATTAAGCCCTCCAGCGGGGCGTGCTTGACGACGGTCTCCAGAACGTCGTCAAGGTCGAACGGCTTGCTCACGAAAGCATCTATGGGCAGGCCGCTCAGCTTCTGGGGCGCCCGCGCGTCGGCGGAAAGCACGATGATCGGCAGATGGCCGTTCGTCCCGTCGAATCCTTTGTGGCGGCCGGCCTCCTGGCGGCGCACCCACTCGGCGACGGCGTAGCCGTCCAATTTGGGCATCATCAGGTCCAGCAAAAGGACATCCGGCCTTTCGCTCTGCAACTGCGCCAGTGCCTGGAGCCCGTCGCCGGCCGTGAGAACGTCATAGCCCACTTCCTGCAGCCAGGCCGCTAGGAGGCTGCGAATGAAGGGATCGTCGTCTACTACTAGGACCTTCCTCTGGCCACTACTCATCTCCCCCTCCTACACCTCCTGGACTCACCACGGGTGATTCGCACATCCTGAGGTCCGCGTCCCCACCCACCCTCCGCCCACTTATAGAAGCAAGAAGCGTGCCAATCCCGGGTCGGCTGTCTGCATAGTCGCCGCGACCCTGGACACCGACGCCTGCGCCCGTCCGGGGCGGGCCGAGGCGTCGCCTGGGGGCGCCATGTACGCATAGCGTACACCTTTGTACGCCAAGTGCTCTGGCCGGCAACAGTCCGGCCGGTCCCATGGTCGCAGGAGCCCGGCCATCGCCGGTTCTCCCACGGTCGGCGCCGGTCTGGCGTGGGTCCCGGTAACGCCCTTGGCCGCGGTATGCCTCATCCGCCAAGGCTCATGGGGGTAGTGGGCCGCCATGACGTGGTCTCGCTCGGTCGGCGGGCACCGTGGGCTTCCCCGGTCGGGCCGTGTTCCGGCACGGACAGGGCCCTTACGCGACCAGCGAACAATTGGCGAAGACAATCGCCACTTTCCGGTAAAACAGGGGGATGGTTCGCCGACAGAGTGACAGTCTAGTGAAGGCGGACTCCCCAGAGATCGTCATGCCCGCGCAAGCGGGCATCCAGGAAATCCGCCGATGGCTGCCTGGACCCCCGCTTTCGCGGGGGTGACGTTGGCATCAAACCGTGACTCCGTCTATCCGCCCTCCTGAACCATGCCAAAACAGGCAAACCGTGGCACGATTGTTGCTGTAATAAGCGATGGGAAGGGCCAGGCAGCATGGGGAGGAGGTCATCACACCATCTGCAGCGTTGCCCCATCCCCACTTTTTTCCTCCTTTAGCAGGGGGCACGGGTTCCAGCCGCCCGTGCCCCCAAGCTTTTCTTATGCTAGTCCCGCTCGACTACCTCTATGTTGTCCTTACCGCCGTAGAAGTCCCACCATGGCTTGGCGCCCCGCGCCACGACCGTGTTGATGCTTTGGATGTTAGATTTGCCACGGTCTTCCAGCCAGGCGCGCAGCCTGTCGGCGCCGCCCTTGCCATACTCCGGCACTCCTTCCAGCCAGGTGGCACGGCCGCAGAGGACGCCGGAGAAGGGCGTGCCCGCCTCGGCTGCAAAGGCGAGGGTTTCGCGGAAGACCTCGTCGCTCACGCCCGCGCTGAGGTAGATAAACGGAACCGCCGATGCTGCCGCCGCCGTACGGAAGTGCTGCTTCGCCTCCTCACGACTGTACGCTACCTGCTCGTCCTTGTTGGCCGCCGTGCCCTCGACGTACCGCACGTTGACGGGCACTTCGACCTTGAGCACGTCCACCCCGTAGCGTGGCTGGGAGAACTCCCGCATGTACTTCGTCACCTTGCCCGGCTTCACGCGGGCGAACTCGAGGCCCTTTTCGTCGCCGATCGCGTCGCTGTACGTCACCGGCTCGAGGAAGAACGGCACGTCGTTGGCCCGGCACTCCGCGCCAACGCGTTCGATGAAGGCGTGCTTGATCCTGTTGATCCCTGGTTCGTCGTCCGGGTCATAGTACAACAGGACCTTGACGACGTTGGCGCCCGCTTCGTGGAGACGCAGCACCGACCACTCGCTGAGCAGGTCGGGCAGGCGACCCTTTGTGCTGGCGTCATAGCCGGTCTTCTCATAGGCTAGCAGAAGACCGGCGTTCGACGCTCTATGTTTGCTCGCTTCCAGACCGTACTCTGGATCGAGAAGGACGGCACTTGCATACGGCGTCAGCGCTTCTGTGACGAGCGTCTTGAACTCGGCCAACTCCCCTTCGGTAACTGAACTGCCCTTGGCATTGGCGATCGCCTTCATGAGCGACCCGCGCTGGTCCATCGCCAGGGCCGCGATGACTCCGTTTGAATCCGCGACGGCGTTGACGCCGTCGAACTTGCCCTTGGTAAGCCTGAGTTTAGCCATGAAACCTATCTCCCTTTCTGTCCGGAAGGACTCGGCAGTACCGACGGCGCCGCCTTTCAGCCTTACCTCGGCTGTCTGCCAAGTGAAGGACGCTGCGCGCTTCCCGATCAAGCATCTAGGCGTGGCAGGAAGCATACCAGGCGCAAGCCCCCCATGCGAATACGTGGGCGATAGGTCTAAGGCCATGACCGTGGGTACGGTCGGTTGATGCGTGACGGTTCCTACCAAGGAGGGTTGCTTGCTTGCCCGCATCTCCGACCTGTGCTACTATGTGGCCGCCGCTGTTGGAGGAGGCCCGCCGACGAGGCCGAGATGCTGGCCGAGGCCTGCGCCAGGAGGAGCCCTGGCTGGAGTTGCCGACAGGCGAGGAAAGAGGGTTGGCAAGGAGTGAGCGCGACCGCTGGTCTACTAGTCCCAATGGCATGGGGCGGGCTCGTGATGCCAACCGGTTGATCGTGACTGGCAACACTCTATTCTACAAGCGGTTTCTGGACGACTTTCCCGTGTACCCGCTTGCCAACGTATGGACAGACACCAGCAGCAGTTTCGGCGAGCGAGTGTACGTTGTCCAGACGACCACCAAGATCATTGAACGCTGCATGCTGATGACCACCGACCCCGGCGACCTGGTGCTCGATCCAACGTGCGTGCGGCAAGGGACGGGCGTGTGGGCGGTGGACGGCCCCCCCTCCGTCCCCCCGCACGCGGGGGGACAGGATTTCACCCTCC
>JAJZQK010000305.1 GCA_021847625.1 Chloroflexota bacterium | reverse complement strand
GCGACCGCGAGGGCCGGATCCCCGTGGCTACCGGCCCTGATGCCCGCGCCGGAAAGGGCGGAGAGGGCGAAGTCGCTTGTGCGAAGGGGGTTGCAGGAACCGGGCCACCAGCCTGCACGGCGAGCCCGGAGCGGCTAGGAGGTTCCCTCGGCCGAGCCAACCGGCACTGGCGTTGGCCCCCGGGGAGGGTTGCTTGGTTCGTATGCGCACTTGCGCCGCGTTGACATGACTTCTAGCGTATGGTAGACTTAACTGCGTGTATGGTTCGGTGGCATCGGCGGCGCGGGCATGCTCCGGAGCAGAGGCCCCCGCATGTTCGTTTGCCGAAGCACCCAGCAGTGAGGGTGTTTTTTTTTGTGTTTGTCAGATTGCTCGGAGTCCCGGTTGCCAACCCGAGGGGGGCCGGAAAGGGGGATTGACCATAGATAGCAAGATGATTGAGGGCTGGCGATACGGTCAAGAGCACGATCCGGCCGGGCATCGCAAGCAAGCGATGTTGGCATTGGCAGCGGCCCTGCAGGCCGTCGACCCTGCCCAGGCCGTGCGCAATTTCCTTCGCGCGGACGGCGATACTCTGTTCGTGGGTGACGAGTCTTACGATTTGCGCCGCTTCCGACGCATATATGTGATCGGCGGAGGCAAGGCAAGCGTGGCGATGGGCCAGGCTGTCGAGGAGGTCCTCGACGACCGCATCACCGCCGGCCTGATCAATACTAAGTATGGGTACACGGCCCCGTTGCGACGCATCGACGTCAACGAGGCGGGCCATCCGCTGCCGGACGAGAACGGGATGGCCGGCGGGAAACGGATGCTCGAGCTGGCCCGGGAAGCAGATGAGGATACACTCATCCTGTGCTTGATATCCGGGGGCGGCTCGGCGCTCTTGGTCTCCCCGGTGGAGGACATCACCCTGGCCGACAAACAGGCGCTGACGAACGCCCTCCTACGCTGCGGCGCCACGATCAACGAGGTCAATTCCCTTCGCAAGCACTTGTCCCAGATGAAGGGGGGGAATCTCGCGCGGGCGGCATACCCGGCTACCGTCGTTTCCCTGCTCCTCTCCGACGTCGTCGGCAACCCTCTTGACGTTATTGGCTCCGGGCCCACGGTGCCCGACACGAGCACCTTTCGGGATGCCTACGGGGTCCTAGAAAGGTATGGGATTGTCGACCAGGTACCGGCTTCGGTGGTCTCACACTTGCGGAGAGGCCTGGCAAACGAGATTCCGGACACACCAAAGCCAGGGGATCCCATCTTCAAGAATGTGCAGAACCTGTTGGTGGCGTCCAATGAGATTGCCTCAGAGGCTGCCGTCGCGAAGGCCCGTGAGTTGGGGTTCAACACGCTGTTCTTGACGAACCTCATCGAGGGGGAAGCGCGGGAGGTGGCCAAGGTGATGAGCGCGCTGGCGCGCGAGGTCTCTCGCTCTGGCCTGCCGGTACCTCGGCCTGCCTGCATAATCGCGGGCGGGGAGACTACCGTCACTGTGCGGGGGCACGGTGTTGGTGGCCGAAACCAGGAGCTGAGCCTGGCGGCGGCGCTGAAGATCGACGGCCTGGACGATGTGGCTGTGATCAGCCTGGCCACAGACGGCAGCGATGGGCCCACGGACGCCAGCGGCGCGGTCGCCGACGGGCGAACCGTCAAGCGGGCGCGAGCGGCGGGCCTCAACCCGTGGGACTATCTGGCGGAGAACGACAGTTATCACTTCTTCGAGAAGCTCGGTGATCTACTGATCACGGGGCCGACTAATACGAACGTCAACGATCTTGTGTTTGTCTTCGCCTTCTGATTGAAGTGGCTTATCAGCTGGCCGGGTTGCGATGGTGCACTCCGGGACAGTCACAGCGGGGCGAAGATAACGGGAGTGGAAGACCGTGAGCGATATTCTGCAGGCCTTCTTTGCGCCTGAGTCAGTGGCCGTGGTCGGGGCCTCACGAAACGAACGCGGCCTCGGACACACCGTTCTGAAGAACATACTGGATTATGGCTTCCCAGGCCGGGTCTACCCGGTCAATCCCAAGGCGGATTCCATCTTGGGGCTCAAGTGCTATCCCGATCTGCTGAGCATCCCCGACAAGGTGGATTTGGTCCTGGTCGTCGTCCCCCAGCCCGTCGTGGCAGGAGTTATGCGCGAGGCTGTGGAGAAAGGGATCAAAGGGGCCGTCATCATCAGCGCCGGGTTCCGGGAGGTCGGCCCCGAAGGGCTGGAGGCTGAACGGGAGATTACGCGCATCGCCCACGAGGGTGGGATGCGCATCCTTGGTCCGAATATCCTCGGCATCATCGACACCGAATCCAGGCTGAACGCGACCTTCGCCGCCGCACAACCCGAGGGTGGGAACATCGCCTTCATCTCCCAGTCGGGGGCGTTGCTGACGGCCATCCTCGACTGGGCCGTGCGGGAACGGGTCGGCTTCAGCAAGATCGTCAGCCTCGGCAACAAAGCTGACATAAGTGAGATCGACATGTTTGACGCCCTACGAGACGACGCCACCTCGAAGGTGGTGGTTGCCTATCTCGAGGGCGTGACCAACGGGGTGGAGTTCCGCCGGTCGGCGAGCGAACTCACCAGGCAGAAGCCCCTTATCGTCGTCAAGTCCGGGGGCACGGCGGCCGGTTCACGAGCGGTGTCGTCGCACACCGGCAGCCTGGCGGGGTCAGAAGCAGCCTACGACGCAGCCTTCAAGCAGTCCGGTATTCTCCGGGCAGCCTCGATGCAGGAACTGTTCGACGTCTCCCTGGCCTTCGCCAATCAACCGCTTCCGCAAGGGAGGCGGTTGGCCATCGTGACCAACGCGGGCGGTCCCGGCATCCTCGCCACGGACGCCTGCGAGCGCAAGGGCTTGCATCTCGCCTCGTTTACCGCGGAGACCATTGCCGAATTGAGGAATCACCTGCCGCGCGCTGCCAGCGTGTACAACCCCATCGACGTGATCGGCGACGCGCCAGCGGACCGCTACGAGGTGGCCATCGAGGCTGCCCTGGCGGACAACAACGTCGACGCCTTGTTAGTCCTCCTGACGCCGCAGGCGATGACGGAGATTGGTGAGACGGCGCGGGCAGCGGTGGCCGCTGCCAGGAAGCACTTCAAGCCCGTCCTCGCCAGCTTCATGGGTGGCAACGCGGTCGAGGAGGGCATCGCCATACTCAAGGATGGCGGGATCCCCAACTACACCTTCCCGGAATCGGCGGTGGGCGCCCTGGTGGCGATGAACCAGTATCGTGACTGGATGAACACGCCGCCGGCCGAGGGGGTGACCCTGCCCGTGGACAGCGACGCGGCGGCGACCACGATCCGGCGCGTGCGCGAATCCGGTCGGACGACCCTGGGCGACATCGAGGCCCGGGAGGTGACATCCGCCTACGGTCTCACCGGGCCGCAGTCACGGCTGGCCACCACGCCGAGCGAGGCCGTGGAGTTTGCGCGCGAGATAGGCTACCCGGTGGTGATGAAGATAGTATCGCCGCAGATTCTGCACAAGTCCGACATCGGCGGCGTGCGGGTGGGGCTGCAGAGCGATCACGAGGTCGAGACGGCCTTCACGACGATCACCACGAACGCCCAGCGCTTCATGCCGGAGGCCCGCATCTGGGGCGTGTCCGTGCAGGAGATGGTCAAGCCGGGGCGCGAGGTGATCCTCGGCGTCACGCACGACCCCCAGTTTGGCCACCTGATCATGTTCGGGCTGGGTGGCATATACGTCGAGGTCCTGAAGGACGTCTCGTTCCGTCTGGCGCCGCTGACGCCGAGCGAGGCCGAGAGGATGATTCGGGAGATCCGCTCGTTCGCCCTCTTGGCCGGGGTACGTGGACAGCAGCCCGCAGACCTGGCTGCGATAGTGGACGCTTTGCTGCGGATTTCCCAGTTGGTGACCGACTTCCCTGAGATTATCGAACTGGACGTGAACCCGCTTGTGGTGAATCCCGTGGGAGCGGGGGCGGTCGCCCTCGACGCCCGGATCGTACTCTCTGGCGAGAAGCAATGAGGGGGTAAGTAGGATGTCAGGTCTATATCTCACTTCTACGCAGGCTCATTCGGGCAAGAGCGCCATGTCCATTGGGCTGGGGCTGTTGCTCAAGTCGCAAGGGGTGAACGTGGGTTACATGAAACCCCTGGGCACGATTCCCATCGAGGTCGGTGGGCGCCTTGTGGACGAGGACGCCAACTTCGTGAGCCGGGTTTTGCAGCTGGACGACCCTGGGGAGATGGTCAGCCCGGCGCTCTTGACGGCCGAGGTTCTGGATAACGTGCTGAAAGGTGCCAATCTTGGCATAGAGGAAGACATCCGGCGGGCCTACGCCTGGATGGATAACGCCCATGACGTGCTGATCCTCGAGGCCACGGGCACGATCTCGGGCGGCTTCGCGCTCGGTCTCTCGGCCGTGCGCATCAGCGAGATGCTGGATGCCAAGGCGGTGCACGTCCTGGCCTATCGGCCGGACCTGGCCATCGACAACATCATAATGGTCAAGACCATGATGGGCGACCGGCTGGTGGGCGTGATAGTCAACAACGTTCCCCCGGAAGGGATGGACAGGGTCAAGGGCCCGTTTGCCAGGTTCCTCGAGCGCAACGACCTGAAGTTGTTCGGGGCGCTGCCGACGGATAAGCTTCTCATGGCGATGACCGTGCGCGAACTAGCCGTGATGTTGGACGGCGAAATCCTCTGCTGTTACGACCGCGAGAGCGATCTCGTAGAATCGTACCTAGTGGGAGCGATGAACGTCGATAGCGCGCTGCGGTACTTCATGCGCGTGCCCAACAAGGCCGTCATCACCGGTGGCGACAGGGCCGACATCCAGCTAGCGGCGCTGCAGACCTCGACCAAGGCGCTCGTGCTGACGGGCAATCTCTATCCGGACACGATAATCCTGAGCCGGGCGGCCGAGGTCGGCGTGCCGATCATCCTTGCGCGTATGGACACCCTCTCGGTCGTGAACAAGGTCGAGCAGATGATGGGGCACATCCGGATGTCGCACCCGCGGCAGGTGTCGCGCCTGCTCGAACTCGTGAGCAACAACGTGAATATCGATAGCCTGCGCCAAGCGGCCGGCGTCTGAGGAGGAGTGAATTGGCCACAATTGAGAGCATATACGCCCGTGAGATTCTCGACTCACGCGGCAATCCGACCGTCGAAGTAGAGGTCACCCTCTTCGATGGCACGATCGGTCGCGCTGCCGTGCCTTCCGGGGCTTCCACGGATGAGCAAGACGGGCTGGCCGAGCAAGCCCAGGCGGTGTCCCTGCCAGGGGG
>JAJZQK010000304.1 GCA_021847625.1 Chloroflexota bacterium | reverse complement strand
TGGCATATCGGCTGCCCGCGTGGCGGAAGCGTGGCAGCACCGTCGGATTGGTGTGCGAGCGAGACCAGGGAGTTCTGTCAGGTAATGAGCATCATGCAACACGAGAAAGCGCGTCCGCACGGGGCGCAAGATGGTTCCCCACAGGCTATCGAAACACAAGGTAAGGACCTGCCCGTCGACGAGCTGATGAAGCGCCTAGAGTCCTCTCCGGAAGGGCTGAGCGGCACGGAGGCAGCTCAGCGCCTGGAGCAATACGGTTACAACGAGCTTGCCGAGCGCAAGGAGAGCGCCCTTCGCAAGTTCATGTCCTATTTCTGGGGCCCAATCCCCATTATGATCATCGTCGCCGGCGCGCTCTCGGGCGCCCTCCAGCATTGGCCCGATCTGGGCGTCATCCTCGCCCTGCTATTCATCAATGCTGTCGTGGGCTTCCGCGAGGAGCAAGAGGCCGGCAACGCTATTGATGCCCTCAAGCGGAGGCTCGCTCTCCAGGCCCGCGTAAGGCGGGATGGCGAATGGCGCACGATCCCTGCTCGGGAGCTTGTCCCAGGGGACGTCGTCCGCCTCCGCCTCGGCGAGATCATCCCGGCCGACACCCGGCTGCTGGACGGCGAGCCGGTGCAGGTAGACCAGTCGGCCCTCACGGGGGAGTCCCTGCCGGTCGAGCACAAGGCAGGCGATGTGGTCTACTCCGGGTCAATTCTGCGCCGAGGCGAGACCGAGGCGTTGGTCTACGCCACCGGCCAAGGCACCTACTATGGCAAGACGGCAGAGCTAGTGCAGACCGCTCAGACACGTAGCCACCTCCAACGCGCGGTGCTGAAGATCGCCGACTTTCTGCTGGTAACGGCGATAGCGCTGGCGGTGCTCATCGTGGTTGTGGCCGTCTTTAGAGGCGAGGGTCTTCTCACCGTCCTGCAGTTCGCCCTGGTGCTGACCATCGCCGCCGTGCCCGTGGCTATGCCTGCCGTACTGTCGGTGACGATGGCGCTCGGTGCCAGGGCCCTGGCCCGCCAGCAGGCCATCGTCACCAAGCTGTCGGCGGTCGAGGAGGTGGCGGGCATTGACGTCCTCTGCTCCGACAAGACCGGCACTCTGACTCAGAACAAGCTGACCCCCGGGACGCCCTCCACCTTGAACGGCGCGAAGCCTGCCGACGTTATCCTCGCCGGTGCCCTCGCCTCCCGGGCCGAGGACCGAGACCCGATAGACCTGGCAGTGCTCAGTGGGGTGAAGGATAAGGAGCAGCTGAAGCCGTACCAGGTAACGCACTTCCAGCCGTTCGACCCGGTCCACAAACGCACGGAGGCAACGGTCAAAAGCGAGGACGGCGGCACCTTCAAGATAACGAAGGGCGCCCCCCAGGTCATTCTCGCCCTCGATCCGGATGCGAGCACGATCAAGCCTCAGGTGGACGAGACCGTGAACGAATTTGCCGCCCGCGGCTTCCGTTCGCTCGGCGTCGCCCGCGCGGACGACAACGGCCCCTGGCACTTCCTTGGTGTGATCCCCCTCTTCGACCCGCTCCGCGAGGACTCCAAGGCAACCGTGGACACGGCGAAGGCGATGGGCCTGGAGATAAAGATGGTCACCGGCGACCAGATGGCCATCGCCAAGGAGATCGCTCGCCAGCTGGATTTGGGCCAGAATATCATCGACGCTACCGCCTTCGGTGAGGTTAAGCACCATGAAGAAAGCCAGCTAGATGAAGCCATCGAACTGGCAGACGGGTTCGCGCAGGTGTTTCCCGAGCATAAGTACCACATCGTCGACGTCCTGCAGAAGCACGATCACATCGTCGGCATGACCGGCGACGGCGTCAACGACGCCCCTGCCCTCAAGAAGGCCGACGCCGGGGTGGCCGTCTCGGGCGCCACCGACGCCGCCCGGGCCGCCGCTTCCATTATTCTGCTTCTGCCAGGTCTCTCACCGATCATCGACGCGATCAAGGAAAGTCGCAAGATTTTCCAGCGGATGAACAACTACGCCATCTACCGCATTTCGGAGACGGTGGCTCTACTCGGCTTCCTGACCCTGACGATTCTCCTGTTCCAGTTCTACCCGGTAACCGCCATCATGATCGTGCTGATAGCCATCTTCAACGACGGCTCGATCATATCTATCGCCTACGACAACACTCGCCCCGCCGAGCGCCCACAGAGATGGGATATGACAATGGTGCTGGGCGTGTCGATCTTCCTCGGCGGCTACGCCGTCCTACGGTCCTTCGGCATCTTCTACATCGGAGATCACTTCCTTAACCTGATGAACGACCCCGACACGCTCCGCACGCTTGTCTACCTCAACCTGGCCGTGGGTGGCATCTTTACGCTGTACGTCGCCCGCACAAGAGGCCACTTCTGGTCGATCATGCCCTCGCGGATCCTGCTGGTGGCGACGCTGGGCGCGCAGATCGCCGCCACGTTCATTGCGGTGTACGGCTTCCTCATGGCACCTCTGGGCTGGACGCTCGCGGGCTTCGTGTGGGGCTATTGCTTCGTTTTGTTCCTGATTCAGGATTGGGTTAAACTGTTAGCCTACAGGCTGTTCGGGCCAGGGCACTCCGGCTGGTTCGGCGCCAGGCATACTCTAGACGAAGAGGAAGAAGGTGGAAGGGGAGGGTCTAGGCGATGACTGAGGGCTACCTATTGCGACCTCTACCACGCGAGCTCGAGCCACTAGCCGAGCTTGCACCCGACCTCCGGTGGTCGTGGAACCACTCTGCCGATAAGCTCTGGCAGATGATCGACCCCGAGCTCTGGGCTGTGACGGGCAATCCGTGGCTCGTGCTGCAGAGCACGAAAGCCAAGCGGCTGGAGGAGTTGGCCGTCGACCCGGTCTTCCTTCGGCTGATGAACGAATCCGTGGCGGAGTATCGCGAGGCCATGGGGAAGAAGCCGTGGTTTGAGGAGGCCCACCCCCAGTCGCCGCTGGGCATAGCCTACTTCAGCATGGAGTTCGGGCTGGGCGAGGCATTACCCATCTACTCGGGGGGTCTGGGCATCCTGGCAGGCGACTACCTCAAGACGGCGAGCGACCTCGGCGTGCCGGTCGTGGGTGTCGGCCTTCTTTATCAGCAAGGCTACTTCCGGCAGGCCCTGGACGCGGCGGGCAGACAGCGGGAGTTGTATCCCTTCAACGACCCAAGCCTGCTGCCGGTGGTGCCGACCCGCGACGGGGATGGCGAGTGGGTCCAGATAGAGGTAGACTTGCCCGGCCGCCACCTAGTCCTGCGCGCCTGGGAGGCAAAGGTAGGGCGGACGACCCTCTACCTGCTGGACAGCAACCATCCCATCAATAGCCCTGCCGACCGTGGCATCACCACCGAGCTCTACGGCGGGGGGGCCGAGCTCCGTCTCCAGCAGGAGATGACCCTTGGCATTGGCGGCTGGCGTCTGCTGCAGGCTGTGGGCGTGGGACCGGACATCTGCCACCTGAATGAGGGCCACGCGGCGCTGGTCGTCCTCGAACGGGCACGAACCTTTGCCGCCGCCACTCGCCAACCGTTTGACGTGGCCCTGGCCGCCACCCGGGCCGGCAACGTCTTCACCACGCACACCCCCGTGGAGGCAGGCTTCGACCGCTTCGCGCCAGAATTGGTGAAGAGCTACCTGGAGGCATACGCGGATCAGCTTGGCATTGGCCTGGACGGGCTGCTATCTCTCGGTCGCTTGGATCCCGGCAACCGGCAGGAACCGCTCAACATGGCGTACCTGGCGATTCGGGGGTCACGCGCCGTCAACGGCGTGAGTAGGCTCCACGGAGACGTCAGCCGCCGCATCTTCCAACCGTTATTCCCGCGGTGGCCGCGGCGAGAGGTGCCGGTCACCCATGTCACGAACGGAGTGCATGTCCCCTCGTGGGACTCCGCTGCCGCCGACGACCTCTGGACCGGCTGCTGCGGCCAGGAACGCTGGCTGGGTACCATGGATTCCATCGCGAGGAACCTGAAGGGGATGCCGGACGAGAAGATCTGGGCCTTCCGCAACGCCCGCGTCGAGCAGCTCGTCGGCTATACCCGCGGCCGTCTGGAGCGGCAGCTCGCCTCCGTGGGTGCGAGCCAGCAAGAGACTGGCGGGGCACAGCGGCTGCTCAACCCCAACTTCTTCACGATGGGATTCGCCCGCCGTTTCACGAGCTACAAGCGGCCGAACCTTCTGCTCTATGACCCCGACCGCCTGGCCGGGCTTCTGAATGACCCTCTACGCCCGGTGCAGATCATCGTTGCCGGCAAGGCCCATCCCCGCGATGAAGCCGGCAAGGCCATGATCAAGGCCTGGTCCGACTTCGTTCACCGTCCAGACGTGCGTGCCCGGGCCGTCTTCCTAGCCGACTACGACATGTCGTTGGCGCAGGAGCTCGCCCAGGGCGTCGACCTCTGGATAAACACCCCACGTCGGCCGTGGGAGGCCTGCGGCACGAGCGGCATGAAGATACTCGTCAACGGGGGGATGAACCTCTCCGAACTCGACGGTTGGTGGGCGGAGGCGTACCAGCCCGAGGTCGGCTGGGCCCTTGGCGACGGGCAGGAGCACGACGACGACCCAAGCTGGGACGTCCGCGAGGCGGATGAGCTGTTCCGTCTGCTCGAGCAAGAGATCGTCCCTCGTTTCTATCACCGCAACGACGCCGGCATTCCCATCGCCTGGATAGCCCGGGTGCGGACCAGCATGGCCGAGCTGACGCCCCGGTTCAGCGCAAACCGCATGGTGAGGGAATACGTGGACAACCTCTACCTGCCGGCCGCCCAGGCCTACGGCGGGCGCGTCGTCGAGGGCGCCTACCGGATGGTGGAATTCTGTCGCTGGCGGGCGGAGATGGAGCGCGAATGGCCCCATCTGCACTTTGCGCCGTTAAAGGCGCGGGAGGAGCAGGATGCCTACCACTTCACGGTCGGCGTTTATCTGGGCAAGATTACGCCCGACTCGGTACAGGTTCAGCTCTACGCCGAGCCGCGCGGGGACGGGGAACCCGAGATTCAGCCGATGCAGCTGACCGGCCTCGTGCCGGGGTCGGTGAACGTCCATAATTACAGCGCCATCATTCCCAGCGCCAGACCCGTCACGGACTACACTCCCCGCGTCATTCCCTACGTCGAGGGCGCGGCGGTGCCCCTTGAAGTATCCCAGATCCTTTGGTATAGATGAACGCTGGGTGAGAAACGAGGTAATAGCGAAGCATGTCTAAACTCGTGCTCCTAAGACACGGCGAAAGCGAATGGAACAAGGAGAACCGCTTCACCGGCTGGACCGACGTCGATCTATCCG
>JAJZQK010000303.1 GCA_021847625.1 Chloroflexota bacterium | reverse complement strand
GAGGGCGACGAGGGCCAGCGCGCCGTTGGCGATGGCGCGCACGACGTTCCAGAGGGTCTGGACGGTCGGGCTGGCGTAGGAGCCGGCCGGGGGCGTCTGGGTGATGAAGTTCAGCGAGCTCCCCAACACGCTGCCGACCACGCCGCGGATGGCGTTGGAAATGCCCTGCAGGAGATCGACGAGGACCTGGTTGAAGACGTCGGCTGCCCACTGCTTCGGGTCCGGCAGAAATCCGAGCAGGCCGCCGGAAGGGTCCGGCGCCGGGTCGCCTTCCGGCGGCGCTGGCGTCGGCGTAGCCACCGGAGTGGGCTCAGGAGGTGGGTCCTCGGCGTAGACAGGTGCGACAGACAGGCCGAGGCCCAGGAGGCCTGCCAGCGCGGCAGCCACGAGGAGAAGGCGGGTGCTCGTCATTAGTCCACCTCCGGCCGGCACCGCACCAGCCAGTACTCGGGCTGGCTCGGGCCGAGGCTCACCGACCCCGGCAGAGTGATGAGCGCCTGAGCGTGGTCGACGTTCCAGCGGACGGCGAACCGTGAGGAAGCCTTGAGCGGCAGCTCGGCCAGGTCGCGGCTTTCCCCGCTCGGCTCTATCTGCCGCAACAGCAGTGACCCACCCGACGAGCGCGCGAAGAAGAGCACGCTCCCGTCGCTTCGCCAGACCGGGAACTGGCCTTCTGCCTGGCCCAGTCGCTGTCCGACAGGGCGCGCCGGGTCGACGGCGAACAGCCCGTTCGTCGCCTTCGGTCCGAAGAGCCAGCCGCCGCCCGTCGGACGATCCTGGACCGGCGCCGTGTGGACCAGGCCCGGTCCGTTCGGCGACCAGGCCAGCGGAGCGAACGGAAGCGGGTTGGCGTCTTCTCGGCTCAGATCGCCCAGGTAGTGGAACGCAGCGTCCCGAATCCCGAGAACACAGAGGGAGTTGAGCCGGCCCACCTGCGTGAGGAACGCCACGCGTTCGCCATCGGGGCTCCAGTTGTAGCTGCCTGGGACGATCTCGCTAGGCAGGCGTACCAACTCCTCAGGCTCACCGCCCTGGATGGACAGCCAGCGCAGTCGGGTGGGCTGTCCGCCGCCGGGCAGCTGCTGCCGGCTCGCGAGGAGCAGGTGCTGCCCATCCGGAGCCCAGCTCAGATCGACGAAGCGCTCATCGGCGGCGTTCGCGGGAAGGACGTAGCGCCGCTCGCCAGGCTCGCTGTCGTGCCCTGCGACCCAGAGCTCGTCGAGGCGTGTCGAGGTGCCGGAGCGCTGACTCGCCGCGAAATAGGCGACCTGCTCGCCATCCGGCGAGACGGCGAGGCTGCCCCGGGTCGAGTGTGGTCCGAGACGTCGCATCCCGCCAGTGCTATCGACGAGCCACAATTGGCGTTCGTCGCCAGGGGGCAGCGCCACGGCGAGCGCGACCCGGCCATCACGAAGGAAGTCGGCGCCGACGATGCTCGCCCCGGGGAAGGGAGGGCGCAGTCGTTGCACCTGTGGGCTGCGGAGCCAGAGCTCGGCCACAATGGACACTGTCTGGTCGGCCTCGAGGCGGACGTGGTGGGTCGCCTCGAGGGAGCGCTCGTGGCGCACCGTGACGTGATGCTCACCCGGCGGGAGCTGCAGGTTGATCGGGGTGCGCCCGCGCGTTTGTCCGTCGACGGCGACGGTAGCTGCCTCGGGAACGCTATTCACCTGCAGCCTGGCACCGCCGACCTCCGGCTCGGGCGGCGGCGTCGAGAAGACGAGCAGGCTGGCTGCACTCGCTGCCATGAGCGTTCCGGCGATGGCCCAGGTCCACCAGACTCGCGCCAGGTGCCCAAGCTCCGCCAAACTCGGGGCTTCGACGACGACCGAGAAAGGAAGCTGCATCGGCGACCTCCGTGCCTGGTGTGTTGTTCTCGAACCCAGCGTAAGAAGCGCCAATTACCTGAGGGCTTCCTGACCGCTACCTGGCAGTTACCTGCAGCGAGTATCGACGGTCATCCGAAACTTGGCCATGGCGCTGTACCGCCACGATTGCCTGGGAGTTGCCTGGACACAACGACGCCGTGGCTGGGGATGTATGCCATGGCCAAACATGCGAAGGCGTGCCATCTGGAGGAAGGTCTCCGGACCTACGTTGGTGGGGGTGGTTGCAGTCGCTGCCAGTGCAGGTCAACCTCAGCCGTGAGCTGCTGCCGCCCAAGCCGCGATGAAGCACACAGCGAAGTATGAGGTAGCCATCGACCATTCGCGGGGCACAGGGGCCGGA
This sequence comes from Chloroflexota bacterium, assembly GCA_021847625.1. The sequence goes on along the minus strand of JAJZQK010000303.1, from coordinate 3,052 downwards.
GGGGAGACTCGGTGTTGGTACAGGATCTGCGCTGCCCGACGGGTATGTGGGGCAGCGTGTCGACCCGTCTGAGGATCGTCGTGGACAGCATGGTGGAGAGGGTGCCGTACAACCGAAGTAATGCAGCGGATGGACAGCACGGCCCGTGCGAAGTCATGCCGTCTGGATCACGTAGCCTGGGAACATCAAGAACGATCTTCACGACTTTGCGGTCCGGCGGACAGAGTGTGTCGGGCGGGTAGCGCGTACTATAGAGCTTCAGTTGCTTCGCTTTTCTTTGATTCCCCTTGCTCCAGGCGGCTCGCAGGCGGCGCACTCGGCTCGCCGCGGCCGAAAGACGTGGCGGCGCGCCCGCGGCACGAAGCGCAGGTCATGGTCGAAGACATTGTGCAGTGGCGTGCCCAGACCGGTAACTTCCTTCACCACCTCGGCAGCGACTACGACACCTGCAGCACTGGTCACGAGTGGCAGGACTGGGGCTTGGCTGGGCACGCTTAGCGACAGCGGCGTCTCGCCGCACTCCGTCAAGCTGGGCACCTCGTGGAACAGCTTGCCCAAGAGAGGCGCGAAGTCCTCCACCTGGCGGCCCTGCACGTCGGCGAGCCGCGCCAGATCCTCGGCGGTGACCGGGGTACCCTCGGTGAAGCGCCGCCGGACCTCCTCGACGGGCAACCCCCAGCGCAGCGCCCGACGCTTCCAGGTGATACCCGGGTCGCGCGGGATCTTGCACTCCAGACACCAGCCGCCTGGCACCACGCGCAGCACGGAGTAGAGCAAGCCCACTACGCCCGCCTCGATGATGAGCCTGGGGCGCGAGCGCTGCACATCCCAGCGCGCCTCCGGCGTGTCGACGGTGCAGATCACGGTGCCCCACGGCCCAGCTACTGTGTGCCACGGTGAAGGCTCGAGCCGGGGCCGTAGATCGGGGGCGTAGCGGTCGAGGGAGGCCCGCACGGACGCTAGCTTGTGCAGCCCAAGGTGTACCTGCTCGTACTCGCTCATCAGGTAGCGCCCGAGGTTGGAAGCTTTGAGGTTTCCCGGCTCCACGATCGTCGCATCGCCCGCGAGGTGCGGGAAGGAGGCGAGGGTGTAAAGGACGGCCGTGCCGCCGGCCCCGGCGCCGGCCACGGCCAAGTCGTGTAGCGAGAGTTCCGCGACATCCGGGCCGACGGCGGCGGTCTCATCGATGCCGAAGTTCAATAGCGAGAAGGCGAGATCGCTGAGCAGTTGGCCCTCGTTCCAGCCGAAGTTGCGCCTCAGGAGCCTCTTGAATGCTTCGGTGGCGCCCAGCACGGCGGCGAAATACGGACCAAGTGGGCACTGGTCGATCCAACGGCTGTCGACGGCCCGGCGTCCCAGCAGCGCGCGCCAGGCGTCGGCGCCGAGTACGAGATCGGGCATCCGGTCGATGACCGGGCCGATGGCCAAGCAAACATCGGGCTCTCCGGCTGGGCGGCCAACGATCAACTCGGTCCGATAGTCCGAGGCCGGCCCGGAGAGGGAGTCGACGAGCGAACCGAGCCCCTCGACCAGGCGATCGGCGGGTAGTGGCACGCCCGTGAGCCGGCTGGTCTCGCTGGTACCGACCAAGACGATGTGCGACACGACGCCCTTCATACGTGCGAGTAGGTGCACAAGGAGCGCGAGCAGGTGCTGGCCGACGGGACTCTCGTGCACGCCCTCGCCCACGACGATCTCCACCCGCCCGTGCACGAGTGGTAAGCGCGCCTCGGCTACGAGGCCGCACAGCGCTTTCTCTATCCGATGAGTTTCCGTTTCAGGCTCGATGCGATCGTACGCAGCCATGACTTCCTCTTGGGTGGTTCGGTAACGACGGGCACAATGGGAATCGGCAGACGCTCCTCGAATAGGCTATCCACGACGATACGCCGGCACACCTCATCCTCGGATAGGCGGAGGAAACCGCGGCCATCGTACTCGTGGACGCCGCAGTGCTTGGGCGCCTTGACGCCCCGCCCAAAATAGGGCGCGACGAGCGAGATGAAACCTTCGTGGGCGCTCGCGGCCCGCTCGTCATCGCCGTAGGAGTGCCCCGCAAGACCACCGTGCGAGTGGAACTGGGCGATAAGCTTCTCGTCACGCTCTTTGAGACGGCGCAGCAGCCAGCGCCCCTCCTCGGCGGTCACCTTCACGCGGCCGCCTTGCGGCTCGTGGGCGGGAATGTAGAGCCCCGTCACCTGGATGGTGTCGGCTGTGACGATTCCACCCCAGAATACCAGGCCCTCGGAGCCGACAGTGCCGTAGAGGCGCACCACTTCTAGCGAACGCTGCCAAACCTCGACGGGTACGTGGATAGTGGCACCCGCCTCTGTATAGGGCACGCGGCGGCGTGGTGTCGCTAGCCCAAGCATTTCTGAATCTCCATCAGGAGCTTGTTGAGGTTAGCCCGCCGGCCATCGCGGTCCCGGTGCAATTGCGAGTGGAAGCCGTAGGTTCCTTCCAGGCAGATGGTCGGGGGGCTGGCGCCGGGATTGAAGCCCCTGACGCCGGTCGGCCAATACGCCGGGCCCTCCTTGCTGCGATCTTCAGGATCGACGAACTGCTCGCGCCGGCCAGCCGTCTTGAAGTCGGCGTGATACCGGAGCCGCAGCACGTAGGTCTTGGACGGCGCATCTGCCGCCTGTCCCCCCTGGCGCCGCCGAAAGCGGACATAGAAGTCGATCCAATCTGCATGGTCGTCGACGGCGTCGACCTCCGGAGACCAGCCGTACTTCTCGACCCAGCGCAGTTTGATCGAGCCGATTTCCTCCATGGCCTCGGCGCGCCATGCCTCGGCCATCGCTCAGATCACCTCCGGCCGCGGCACGAGCTCCAACTCCACGCGGTCGCCCCAACCGAACTGCGCGGCATAGTCGCCGATGCGGCGATTCAGGTCGAGCGGCTGGTTGTTGAACTCGAGGGTGAACAGGTCGCGATTGGCGCCACCGCCCACTGCCTGCAGCGCTCGATTGAACACCACCTGCATAGGCTCGTGGACGTTGAAGCGCTCTTCTAGATCCTCACCCGTGGTCGTCACTGCAACAATGATGAA
>JAJZQK010000302.1 GCA_021847625.1 Chloroflexota bacterium | reverse complement strand
CCCGCTCATCCCCATGGCCAGCCCGCCGCCCGCGAGGGCAAGCCGGTTGATCTCCTCCTGCTGCTGCTGGTTCTCGGCTGGGACATACCTATTGAGGGTCCCCGCTATCAGGCTCGCGCCGGGGCTGGTCTGGACCTGCTGGGCCTGCTCCTCGCCGGTGGGGGGAGCGACTAGCTGGGCGGCAGGGGCAGAACGCACTATGTCCCCGATCCCGCCGACGATCCCCTCCCGCAGCGGCTTCGCCGTCAGCACGTCGCTCGCCTGGGAGACGGCACCGAGGGCGTTACCCGCGGCCTGCCCCACCTGGCCTGCCGCCCCGCCGATGGCCTCCCCGGCCTGCCCCACCAGCGACCCCAGCCCGCCGAACAGCTGTTGAGCCTCCGCACGGGCGTTGTCAGCCCACATCTGGGCAACGTTCGCCCGCTGCTTCGAGGCCCAGTCGTCGGCCGCGCTCTGGCGCGCATCCGCCTCCAGGGCCGCGTCCGGTATGGTGGTGAAGGGGTCGCTGGTGAAGCCTGCCACGATCTACCTCTTGCCCTTGTAGGGCCTCCCCGTCTCCTTGCTGATCGCCTGCTCCATGTGCCGCTCCGCGGGCGTCTTCGGTCCACCCCTGGCTTCCATGGCGGCCTCGGTCTTCTTCATGGCGCCCACGGACATGGGCTTGTGGGGCATCGCCCCGCCGCGCTTGCTCCCGCCCTTGCCTGCCATCTCACTTGCCCTTCTTCCCGCCGTGATAGTTCTTCTGGCCAGGCGCCGCGCCCTTCGAGCGCGCGATCTCCCCAATCACGCCGCCAGGCACGCCCTGGTCCTTCAGCTGCTGGGCTCTCCCACCGTGCCCCAGCTCGTTCGACTTGCCCTTGTATGTCCCGGTCTTCTTCGTGTCCGCCATCTCAAACCCCCTGTGTGAATGTCTGCGCCTGCCTGGACTTCGCCAGCTCCGCGTCCAGCGCCATGATCTGCTCCGGACTCCAGCGCGATAGCACCTGTGCCCCGATCTGGTCATACCGGTGCTTCGTCCAGAAGGCGAGAGCATCCCGCCTGGACACCCTGCTGCTGAACACCGGCGGCTCGCCCGGCGGCATCAGGAAGTCCGCCATCACCTCTATTCGGTGCCGAATAGCCTCGGCGAGCAGCTCGGCCCGCCGCTCCATCACGTGATCGAGGTTGCTCTTCCCGCTCATGGTTGGCCCAACGTGCTGCGTCTCTGTGGCCCTCCCGCCCTACCGGGGAACGATCCCGCCACCCGGCCGCCGTTGCCGGGCAGGATCGCCGACGGCTGCGGCGGTGTCGGCTGCAGCGGCATGGTCACACCGGGCACGCTGGGCGTGCCAGCGACCCCTGGCGCCCCCTGGCCGCCCAGTTGGGGAACGAGAGGCTCACCGGTCGGCCCCACGAGCCCCGCGGACGCCGGTGACGTGCCGAGGTTCGCCCGCCGCATCGCCTCACTCACGATCTGGGCGTTCAGCGGGGCCTGGTTCAGCTCCCGCTCGACCCAGGCCTCGTCCATGATGCTCTCGGGGTCCTCCTCCTGCAGCTGCCTCTCCAGCGCGTGGCGCACGCCGTACAACGGCTTGGGGGCGTTCGTCGCCTGGATGGCTATCATGGTGCGCGCCTGCTCGTCGGTGGGCAGCACCGGCCGGAAGGCGAACGAGAGGCGGCCCAACTGGTCACAGGCGGCCACGTTCCGGCCTCCCGGCCCTTCGGCCTGCAGTGGCTTCAGGCAGAGCCAACCCTTATCCCTGCGTTCCCTGCGCGATCCGTCCTTCGCCACCTCGTACCGCTCGTTGATGTACACCGGCTGGCGGATCCGGTAGCTGACCAGGTCCCACAGGAACGACCCCGCCTCGGCGAGCTGCCGCTGCAGGGCGATGGTGAGGATCCGGTAGGTCAGCACCGCCGCGGCTATCAGCTGGTTGATGGCATATCCCGGCTGGTCGCTCCCGCCCACGCCCCGGAACACCGACGGGATGCCCGCCACGTCCACCAGGCTGCGCAGGATGCTGATCGTCTCGTCTATGTCCTGGCCCACCGCCGGGGGGGACACGAAGTAGAACTTGTAGCCCATGGGGGTCTGCAGCAACTTGCCGGGCTTCCAGGTGAAGACGGGTTTCTGCCCGTCGGCGCCCTCGGGGTCGGAGAGGCCGCCGAGGCCCAGCTGCTGGGTGTTGGGCACGGGCTCCAGGACCGGGTTCGGGTAGGCTCCCAGGTAGGCCCAGTTCATCTTCATGGTGATCAGGGAGTCGAGGGCCGGCACCAGGTAGGTCAAGGCCTTGAGGACCGCCTCACTGACCCGGGCCCGGAAGTAGGGTATCTGCCCGTAGGGGTTGCGCTGGGGGAACCCGGGCGCGAGGTCGCCGTCGATCACCACGGCCCAGGTCTCGGCGTCCCAGTACTCGGTCTTGACGCTGCGCCCCTCGCTCGCCTGCAGCATCCCCTCGGGGGCGGGCTTGCCCCCGAGCACGCTCTCGGGGTTCACCAGGCGCGCTCCGTCCTGGCGCATACCGTAGCGGCTGGCCAGATACGGGGTGGGGTACTCGCCGTACTCGATGGCCCAGTCGTCCCCGAACTCCCCGTTGCCGAACAGCATGGAGAGGCGGTCCACCACGCGCCACGCGAACGGAACGCGGGCGCGCTTCTGGTAGCCCAGGGCGCGGCGCTGGTAGCTCTCCGCGTCCTCGCCAGGGTCGCGCTCGGGGAACTTCGCCCAGGCATCGGGGCGGTGAACCAGCTTGATGACGCTCTCGGAGTCGCGCACGAGCGCCTTCGTGTCCTCGTAAACCACGTCCTCGCCCAGGGACTCGGTCATCGCCTCCATGGCGGCCATCGTCCAGCGCTCCGCCAGGTTGGCCGCCGCGCGGTCCGCCTCTCGGGTATCGTCCACCGGCTCGACGTGGGCGATGGGCGGGTGCTGGGTGAGGGAGGCGACGATGCGCAGCAGGGCGTCCCGCGTGAAGGGGGTCCGTACCTCCTTGGTGATCGCACAGTACTGCTCGGGGACCTCCACGGCGTGCGAGAGGTCGCAGAGGGAGCGGGCGGTGAGGATGTCGGAGCGCAACGTTACCTCGTCCCCCTGGCCCTTGCGACTCTGGTAGAGGCCGAGTACGTAGGAGGCGTCTATCACCTTCTCGGGTGCCTGCGTCTCGGGCACCGCCGGCCCCGGGGTCGCTCGCTTTCTCGCCATTCTACCGCTCCACCCTGAAATCGATCTGCTGCAGGCCCACGGCCACCCCTAGCCGCTGCGCCACCAACGACACCGCTCCACTCAGTGCATCCACCTGGTCATCGTGCTCCTTCCGGGGAAAGCCCAGACACTCGCTCTCGAACGCCGGCCACCAGGGCGCTGCTCGATCGGCGTACACCATCCCAGCCTCGGCCCGGCCCGCCGGCAGCAGCGCCCGCGTGACCTTGTCCTTGTCCACCGGCACGCTGGCAACGTTGGCCATGACCCGCCTCCGAACCCGCGCCACCATGTCCCGCACCACCTGCTGGCGGAAGGCCGGCTCCTCGAAACCCACCACGGCCGGTCGGAGGGTCTGGATCAGCTCCACCGCCTTATCCTCGGTCTGGGCAGGGGTCATCCGCTCCCGGAACGCGTGGAGGATGTAGATCTGGTTGGAGGCGTCCACCCCGATGGTGACGCAGGCACCGTAGTCGGCGGTCTCCTTCTCGCTGAAGTTGGTGTCCCAGAATTGGACGATCCGCAGCCGCTGGCGGAAGGTTCGCCCGTCCTCGCGTGGCTCGTCGAAGTCCGAGGGGAGCGGACGGAACCACTTGCTGCTCTTGAACACGTCGCCGCCCATGCCAGTCGGGTCGCCCTGGTACATGCAGTTGAAGAATGCGGGGGTGATACTGGCCCGCTTATCGATCAGGAACTGCTCGCTGAACCGTTCCGGCCACAGCGCGCGGCCCCACGGGTATGGCTCCTCCGGCGGTTCCTTCAGGGCGGGCATGTGGAGGACATCCCAGTCGGGCTTGCCTTTCAGGTAGGAGCCGCCGTCGTTCTCGTGCCAGATGGTGGTAATAGCCAGCATCCATCCGTCTGGGTGCAGTCGGCTGTCCACCGTCATGTCGTAGTAGTTCTTCGCCTTCTGCTGGACCGTCTCGCTCTGCGCGTCCTCCTGGCTGAGCCAGTCGTCTAGAATGATCCCGTGCGCGCGGGAGCCGATGGAGGCGCTCCCGTAGCCGATCGCCCGGTAGCTGGGGTCCTTCACCCCATCCGGCACCCCTGCCAGGTACCGCCCGTCGCTGCTCCACCCGAGGCTCTCGTCAGGCCTGCAGCGGGGGTCCGGGAAGACGAGCCGGTGACGTTCGTTCTGCCCCAGGGTGTGGGTTACCGCCGTGTCGAACTGGTTGGCCATAGGCTTGGCGCTGGTAAAGAACAGGATGGAATGGTCCGGATGGTTGCCCAGGTACCATCCAGGAAAGATCAGGCTCACCCAGGTGCTCTTCGCGTGGCCGGGCGGCGCCAGGATCAGCAGCCGCCGCTTGCCAGAACGCCCGGCCACCAGATCCTGGATCTTCTCTATCCAAATCCGATGGTGCCGCGCGGGCCGCAGGCCGTGCACCCAGGAGCCGTAGGCGTCCAGGTGGTGCCGGCAGGTCTCAGCTACCGCCTGTATCTCCCGTGAGAGCCCGCCTGACTGCCTCCCGCTCTTCGTCGCCGAGGAGATCGCCATCCGCTACCCCCACGTTGCCGCTATGCCGGACGTCGTACCGGTCGCGGTACGTGTCGGGCTTCAATCCCTTGAGCAGGAAGATCAGGAGCGTATCCGAGTACTCCTGGATGTGGCCCACCAACTGCCCGCCCTGGTAGACCGGCTTGCTGGTACCCTCGACCGCACGGCGCCGCGCCTCCTCCTCCAGGGCCTCCGTGGACGCTATCTCGGCCTGGCGCGCCTCCAGGGCAAACAGTACGTCGTGCTCCTGCCACTCGTAGAACCTGGTGCGGGGGATCCCCGTCAGCCGCGCTGCCGCCGAGACGTTGCCCGTCTGGGCGTATGCCTCCAGGAACGCGCGCTTTTTAGGGTGTCGCGTTTTGTAGGCCCGCCCTGGGTTCGCCATCCTACCGCCCCATCCATTCCGGCAGCCTCTCCGGCGCCGTCAGCTCCTCCGCCGCCTCCCGCGCCATCCACCCGGGGATTTCCATCCCGATCGCCAGCAGGATGGCCGCACTCGATACGGCCGAACCACGCCTCGGCTCCCGCACCGCCCGGCCAGGGATCACCCGCCGGCTCTCCATGAGCAGGTAGTCCCCACGGTCATGGAGGCGGGGGCGTCTGAGCATCGGAGATCGG
>JAJZQK010000301.1 GCA_021847625.1 Chloroflexota bacterium | reverse complement strand
GGATCCAACGTTATCTGTAGGGGCGAACGGCGTTCGCCCTCCGGCCACGCACTGGCTGGATTCCCGCTTCCGCGGGAATGACGGAACCGGCCGGCCGTGCAGCAAGCATAACGCCGGACTATTTAGCGTCGGCAGCAGAAAGCCGGGAGGATGAGAGGCTATCCTCCCCGCTTTATTGTTTGCGCGGCCTGTCGCCTTAGAGCTTCTTCAGCGACGAGGCGCCGGTGACGTTGACGTTGCCCAGGGTCGGGCTGCCCGTGTAGCTGAGCGTGGAGGCGCCGCTGAGGTTGGCGTCTAGCCTGCCCGTCACGTCCACCGTGGCGTTGCTCGCTCCGCTGAGCCCGACCGTGGCATCCTTGACGGCGAACCCCTGCAGGTCGGCCGTGCTGGCGCCCGAGACGTCGAGGTTCAAGCCGTTGCCGGATCCGGTGGCGGTAATATGGCTGGCGCCGGAGTCGGTGATCTTCACGTCCCCGAACTCCGAGTTGACCGTCAGCTTGCTGGCCCCCGAGACTTCGATGTCGACGTTGCTCTGGGACTTGAACCCGTCGACGGTACCGTTGGTTGCGCCGGGCAGACGCAGCCCCTGCAGGTCGGGCATCGTCACGTTGGCCTGGAGGGTGATGTTGCTGTAGGTGCCTGACTGCAGGGCCAGTACCAGCGTCTGCCCGTCCTTGTGCACGTCCAGAAAGTCAAGCATGTTGTCGTTCGTGGTGATGGTCACCTTGTAGGACGAGCCCTGGGTGATCTGAACCTTGAAGTTGTTGCTGACGTCCACCTTCGTGAAGGCGCTGATGTTCATGTCCTTCGTCACGACCTTGCCAGACCCGCTGACGAAGGGGCCGGGGCCCCGTCCGCCGATGGTCACCGTGCGGTCGCACCCGCTGAGCAGGAGCGCTCCGACCACGGCTAGAGATAGGATAAGGCCACCGGTGACGGCTCTCCTTGGTCCGGCCCAAGCGGAAAACGGGCCAATGGACGTACTGCCCAGTATCTTCACTGCCACTCTCCTTGCTGTACTCTATGCACTGTAGATAGCGTACGGCAAGAATCCCTCCAGACGCGCCGGGCATCTGGAGGGATTCTGTACTGGTCGAGTGGCCAGGATGCTGGCCGGACTACGCTTGCTTTGCCCGGAAACGCTGCCAGTTGGAATAGAGGGCGGCGACGCCGCCCGCCGCCGGCAGCCCGGTTTCGGGGTCGAGCCGCAAGGGCATGCGCCGGTCGATGATGGCCACCGCCTGCCTGGCCGCCGGGAGGAACTCCGCCTGTGGTTCCCGAGCCAGCACCTGCTGCATCGCCTCGGCGAGGATGTGGGCGATCTCACGGCAGGCGCCGATGCAGGCCTTACCGAGCTCCCCATACTTCACCGACTCCCGGGGCAGTGACAGGGCCCGGTAGTGGTGGCCCAGGCACAGCGTGCCGAAATCGAGCTCTTCCAGATGATCAAGTGTCCGCTCGTAATGCTCCGGCATATAGATCAGCGGCATTCCGCCTTCGCGGCTGCCGGCGCCCAGGATCGAGTCGCCCGTGAAAAGCATTCCCTCGCGCTCCCACATGAACGCCAGGGAGCCCTCGGTGTGCCCAGGGCAGGCAATCACCCGCAGGCTGATGCCTTTCCCCAGGCCCAGAACGTCGCCATCTTTCAAGCGACGGTCGACCTTGCTTGGATAGGCCTGCTCCCTAATCTTGGCGAGGGATGCCTCCAGACGGTCCGGGCGGCCGACCATCGTGTCGTTCTGGGCAAAATAGCGCTCGAACTGATAGTCGGGGTCCTCGGCGATTCGTGCGTCGTGTTCGGAGATCCACACCTGGGCCCCGGAAGCGTCGACGACGGGTGCGTTGCCGCCCGCGTGGTCGTGGTGGCCGTGCGTGTTAATGATGACGTCGATGTCCGCCATCCGCTTGTCCATTGCCTCGAGGGCAGGGGCGATGTAGCGCTCGGGCGTATCTGAGCAGCCCGTGTCCATGATGGCGAGCTGATCGCCCTCGAACAAATAGAGCTCTGTGTGACCGCCTTCTCCCCAGTAGGCCCCAATCTGCGTTACCTGAGGATGGAACTTGAATTCCGTGTGCACGCTGATCCTCTCCTTACCGTCGCGATTCCGGAAAAGCCAAGTAGATCGACGCTCGCTTTGTTTGCGGCCGGCAGGCTGTCCCGTCTGCGGGCCGCGCAGGCACGGATGCCGGCAACCGCTGGGATAGGCCGGCGCTGTACCGACCCAGCCGAGGCAAGTCTATGCGGGTGTGGCGCGGGTGTCAAGGGGAGGCAGCCGGCGGCGGAGAGAACGCTTTGCCGTCAAAGGGCGACTGAAGCGGCCGTTTACAGCAGGGCTTGGCTATGGTAGAAAGGGGTTGTGATGGAGATGATAGACATTCACTGCCATATTCTGCCGGGCGTCGACGACGGGGCCGCCGACCTTGCGGAGGCGGTTGCGATGGCCCGTGTAGCCGCTCGCGATGGCGTGCGGACGATCGTCGCCACGCCCCATCACGGTGAGCCCAACTGGCCGGAACGGCGACGTCTTCTGTCGGACCTGGCCACGCTCCGCTCGCGTCTGCACGAAGAGGGGATTGCCGTCGACGTCCTGCTCGGCGCTGAGGTGTTTGTGAGCCTCGACCTCGGCGTGCTGGCCGCCGCGGGCAAGCTGCCGGTGATCAGGGAGGGACCCTACGTGCTTGTGGAGTTCCCTTTCTCTCTCTTCCCCAACTACGCCGAGCACGTCCTCTTCGAGCTCCAGGTGCGCGGGTTCAAGCCCATCGTCGCCCATCCGGAGCGTTGCGAGCCATTGCAGCGCGACGTGGCCAGGCTGGCGGCGATGGTGGAACGGGGCATGCTCGTGCAGATCAATGCCGGCAGCCTAACGGGCGTTTACGGCGGCCGGGTGCGCGCAGCTGCCCGCCAGATGGTTCTCGCCGCCCTGGCCCACGTCATCGCTTCCGATGGCCACGGCGTGGCGGGCCGTGGGCCGGGCCTCTCCGCGGCGGTCGCCGAGGCCAGCCGACTTGTTGGGTTGGCACGCGCTGAGGCAATGGTGACGGCCGCGCCCGCGGCGATCATCAAGGGAGAACGGTTCGCCTTGCCACCAATCGAGAAGCCAAGTAAGACCCGTCGCTGGGCTTGGCCCCGGCTGCCCTTCCGCCGACGATAGGCAGGAAAGCGGTGGTGCGGCGGCAAGGGGTGAGCCCGTGCGCCCGGCCGGTGCAAAGGGGCGCGTCCTCAGCCCATCGCCGCCCGCCGCACACGGTAGCTTCTGGCGGCCACGGCGTCGGCGGCGGTGCCCTCGCGCAGGGTGTAACCGAAGCCGGGCACCGTGACGACGTGGTCGTTCAGGTTGTTGCCCGTCTTGAGCTTGCGGCGAAGGTTGTGGATGTGGACCTTGACGATGTCGCGGGCGGCCTGCTCCGGTTCTTCGTATCCCAGCGCCAGGCTCACCAGCTCGGCGGGGCTGACGACCCTCCCCACGTTGCGCGCCAGCGTGGAGAGTATGCGGTACTCGGTAGGAGTCAGAGTCAGGGCATTGCCATCCATCGTCGCCCGGCGTTCGTCCAGGTTGATCGCCAACGCTCCCATACTGACCACCTGGGGGGTGTCGGTCTGATAGCCCGACCTGCGCAGCAGGGCGAACATCTTGGCCATCAGCGTAGGGAGATCGATTGGCTTGCCGAGGTAATTATCGGCCCCCGCGCTGAGCGAGGGGACCAACCATCTCTCGTCGCTGCTGACGGCCAGCAGGGGAACGTAGTTGCGCGCCCGCAGTTCCTTGATCATGCCCAAGGCCTGGGGCTCGACGTCGTCGAGATCGAGCAGGACCAGGTTGGGATCACATTCGGCCAGGGCCTGCCGAAAATCGTCAACGGTCGACGTGTGCAGATCGAAGCCCGCCGTAACAAGGCCCCGCTGAGCGAGATCAAGTCCGTCGACGCCATTTGCCGCGAGCAATACCCTAGCCATTCTTCACCTACCGTTTCATACATCCCCTATGTCATCATCGATAGTATCCTCGGTTCGGGCTAGGCTAGGCATTCCCTATTAGGGCTAGGTCCCCTAGGCACCTATGGCTACGCCGACGTGAAGACGATCCCACGGGTGGTCAATGCAAAGCAACCGATCTGCCACCGTCCGCGAGAGATGCTTAACGTCGTCTCTACGTCAGGGGCTGCCTTTACTGAACCAGCCTGCTACGGCCCGCGAGGCCAGGTCCGGGGGTGGGAAAGAGGGCTCCGAGCACGGCCTAACGATGGTTGATCCTGTATAATGGCCCCAGCTTAGTGGAGGGCAGTGATGATGGGGGTAGGCCTGCAAACGGGCCGGACCAGCGTCGGCGTCACCGGCGGGCTCGTCGACCGCTGGAGCCTGGCGCGACGGGTGGCCGTCTGGACGGCGGTGATCGCTTACGCCGGCTTGTTCTCCGTCGTCACCGTGCTGCGGCACGACACCTTCCAGACGGGCACCTTCGACCTGGCCTTCATGGACCAGGCGCTTTGGAACACGCTGCGCGGCCATCTGCTGGGCGTCTCCATCGAGCGCCAGGTGACGACGAGCGAGCTGGGGTATCACTTCGAGCCTATCCTCATTCCCCTGGCGGCGTTGTACTGGGTGTACAGCAACCCCAAGGTGCTCCTGGTCCTGCAGAGCGTGGCCCTGGCGCTGGGGGCGCTGCCGGTAGCCTGGCTGGCGTACGGCCGTCTCCGCAGCAACGTTGCCGCCGTGGTCTTCGCCTTGGCCTACTTGCTCTATCCCGGCCTGCAGGCAGCGAACATGTTCGACTTCCATGCCTTCACCCTGGCCGCGCCGCTGCTCCTCTTCTGCTTCTACTTCATGGAGAAGCGCCGGTACCTCCCTTTCGCCGTCTTCGCCGCGCTGGCGATGGGGACCAAGGAGAACATGCCGCTGACGATAGCGATGTTTGGGTTGTATATGCTGGCCGTCAAGCGCGACGTGCGGCCGGGCCTGCTGACGATCGCCGGGGCCGGCGTGTGGTTCCTGACCGCGACCTACGTGATCATCCCGGCCTTCAACAACGAGGGCCAGGGCTGGCTGTGGAATCGCTACGGGGGGATGGGCGGCTCGCCCTTGCAGATAGTCGGTTTTCTGCTCGGTCACCCGGGGCGACTAATAGAGCCCGCGCCGGGCCTCTCCAACGTGACGTACATGCTCCATCTCCTCTTCCCGCTGGGCTTTCTATCGCTCTTCAATCCCTTTACGCTACTACTGGCGGCCCCGGGCTTGGCGACGAATCTGCTGACGGTGTACGAGGCGATGCACCTGCTCGAGACCTACCACTATGTGTCT
>JAJZQK010000300.1 GCA_021847625.1 Chloroflexota bacterium | reverse complement strand
CGGGGCGGCATCGTGCTGGAGTTCAGCCGGATGACCCGCATCCTTGAGATCGACACGGCCAACCAACGCGCCGTCGTCGAGCCGGGCGTCGTCAATCTGGAGCTACAGAACGCTCTCGCGCCCCTAGGCTTCCAATACGCGCCGGACCCGGCCAGCCAAAAGATATCGACCATGGGTGGGAACGTCGGCGAGGATTCGGGCGGACCCCACTGCTTGAAGTTCGGCGTCACCAGCAACCACATCCTCGGCCTGGAGGTCGTCCTCCCGAGCGGCGAAGTGGTCCACGTCGGTGGCGCCGTCGAGGACAGCCCCGGATACGATCTCACCGGTCTGATGGTGGGCTCGGAGGGGACGCTCGGCGTCGTCACTAAGATCACCGTCCGCATCATGCGCCTGCCGGAGGCTGTGAAGACCCTGCTGGCCGTCTACGAACGTCTGGAGGACGTGGGGCAGACCGTATCCGACATAATCGCAGCGGGGATCATCCCGGCGACCCTGGAGATCATGGATCGCCCGGTCATCAAGGCGGTTGAAGACAGCGTCCACGCGGGCTACCCGCTGGACGCCGAGGCCGTTCTTCTGATTGAAGTTGACGGCCTGGCCGACGGCCTCGAGCGGCAGGCCGAGGAGATCGTCGCAATCTGCCGGCGCAACAACGTGCGCGACGTCCGCGTTGCCAAGACGGCCGCCGAACGAGATGGGCTCTGGTCGGGTCGCCGGGGCGCGTTCGGCGCCGTCGCCAGGGTACGGCCCAGTTACCTGGTCCAGGACGGGACCGTGCCGCGGACGGAATTGGCGGCCATCCTGCGCGAGGTAATGGAGATAGCCGCCAAATACCGTGTCACTGTTGGCAACGTCGCCCACGCTGGCGACGGCAACCTCCATCCTCTGTTCATGTACGACCCCAAGGACAGGGACGAGGCGCGGCGGGTCCACGAGGCCGGCACGGAGATCCTGGCCGCCTGCGTCCGCGTGGGAGGCACCTTGAGCGGCGAGCATGGCATCGGCCTGGAGAAGCAGAAGTCGATGCCGCTCCGCTTCAGCAAAGTCGAACTGGACACGATGGCCACCGTTAAGCGAGTGTTCGATCCGCAGGACAGGTTCAACCCGGACAAGGTGCTACCCCCAGAGCCGGCCGCGACGGGAAAGGGAGGGTGAGACATTGAGTGCAGAGGAAATAGCCCTCGAATCCGATGCGGCAGAGCAGCTCGCCAGGGGGCTGCCGGGCCTTCTAGGGGCAGGCCGGGTTGAGACGGAGCCCGCGGTTCTCGCGGCCCACACCCTGGATGGGTTGACGCCAAAGGCCGTCGTCTCGCCCAAATCGCTGGCGGAAGCCGTGGAAGTGGTGCGCTGGGCCGGCCAGAACAAGAGGGCCCTCACCCCCTGGGGCGGCGGCACCAAGCGTGAGATAGGCCGGCCCCTGGAGCGACTCGACATCGTCCTCAAGACAGGGGGCTTTGCCTCCATCCTGGAGATAGACGAGGGCAACCTGACGGCAGAGGTCGAAGGTGGGTTGTCCCTCGGCACGTTCGAAGCGGAGCTGGCCGCTCGGCGGCTCTACTTCGCCATCGATCCGCTGGAGGGCGGCCGGGCGACGATTGGCGGCACCGTGGTGGCCAACGCCAACGGCCCCCGCCGCCTGCTTCACCGCACCGTTCGCGACCACGTCTTGGGCTTGCACGTCATCCTCCCAAGCGGGGAGATGCTCCATACCGGCGGCAAGACCGTCAAGGACGTCGCCGGCTACAACCTGACCAGACCCTTCATAGGCAGCTGGGGTACCTTGGGCGTCGTCGGCCAGGCTACGTTGCGTTTGCTGCCCGTGCCGGAGGACAGCGCCACGGTCGTCGCCTGGTTCCCAACCTCGGACGCGGCCGTGACGGCAGCCTTGCGCGTCAGAGGGTCGGAGCTTCTTCCCTCCGCGCTGGAGATTTGTAGCGGGCCCGCCCTCCAGACGGCCATCGAGGGCAATCGGGTCTCTCTGGACAACAACAGCGCCTGGCTCCTCGCCGGGCTAGAGGGCCATCAAGAGCCCGTCCGTCGGATGGTCGGGCAGATTGACAGAGTGATGGGCGAGGGCGGCGCCGTGGACGTCGATACGCTGGCGGGCGCCGAAGCGAAGAAGGTATGGGACGCCCGGCGCAGGCTGTCGGATACCGTGCTCGGCGCACCGGGGACCAACGCGCGGGCAAAGGTGTCGGTACCGATCACCTCGCTGGGGCCGCTGCTCGCGGCCGCGAAGAGCATTGCGAACGGCCACGGTCTGCAGCTGGCCTACGCGGTCCACGCCGGCAATAGTGTTGGCCACCTTTTCCTGCAGGGGGGCGAATCGGCTGCCGCTGATATCTGCGCTGCCTTGACTAAGCTGCGCGAAGCTGCGGCGACGATGTCCGGCTTCCTCATGCTGGAGGTAGCGCCGCTGGAAGTGAAGCGAGCCTTCGAGGCTCTGCCGCCAAGAGACGACTACGCTCTGATGGCGTGCATCAGGGCGAGTCTCGACCCGGCCGGGATTATGAACCCCGGCAAGCTCGTTTGAGCTACACAGGAGTTCATCACAATGAGCGTTAGCGCTCCTATTATGGATAGACTGTCGGCCGATCTGGACCGCTGTAATGGCTGCGGCTTCTGCCAGGCAGCTTGTCCCGTCTACAAGACCACGGGCATCGAATGGACGGTGGCTAGGGGACGGGTGGCGCTGCTGCGGGCAACGCTGGAAGGCAGGCTCCCCATGGATGACAGCATCAGGGAGCCGCTCTTCAACTGTCTGACGTGCGGGGCGTGCGTCGAGCACTGCCCCCCGGGCGTGCCCACGGACAAGATCGTGACGAAGGCCCGGGAGGAGGTCGTCCGCCGCCAAGGCGAGCATTGGGTACAGCGCCTGCTCTTCCAGAACGTCCTGCCGAATCCCCTGATGCTTGGATTGTCTGTTCGCTTGCTCTGGGTGGCCCAGGTCAGCGGGGCGGAGTCTCTTGTGCGCACAAGCGGTGTTCTAAATACGCTGGGTGAGCTTGGCAAGGCCGCCGGGATCCTGCCGCGCCTGCGGGGGCGCTCCGGCCGGGCCACGGCGGAGGCCGCCAAGCGCGACCTCGACAGGCCAAAGTACCGCGTGGCCTACTTCCTGGGTTGCGGCACCAACAACCTCTTCCCCAACGCCGCCGGCGCGACGGTCCGCGTGCTCCAGCGGCAGGGCGTCGAGGTACTGCTGCCGGAGGTCGTCTGCTGCGGCAAGCCGCCCATCTCCTACGGCGACGCGGAGTCGGCGCGCAAGCTGGCCCGCCACAACGTGGACCAGCTGCTGGCGCTGGACGTCGACGCCGTCGTCACCGATTGTGCGACCTGCGGCTCGTTCCTGCGGGAATACGGTGAACTGTTGGCCGACGATCCGGAATATGCCGAGCGCGCGGCCAAACTGTCGGCCAAGATGCAGGACGTTCTCGCCTTCCTGGGCGAGATCGGCGTCGCCGAGGAAATGGTGCGGGTGCCGGCCAGGGTGACCTACCACGACCCCTGCCACCTGGGCAGATTCCAGAAGGTGACGAAGGCCCCGCGCGACCTGCTGCGCACCGTGCCTGGCGTCGACTTTGCCGAGATGGCCGAGGCCAACATGTGCTGCGGGGGAGCGGGCTCCTACAGTCTGACTCACCACGAGATCTCGATGAAGGTCCTCGACCGCAAGATGAACAACGTCTCACTAACCCAGGCGGAGGTGCTGGCCACGGCTTGCCCCGGCTGCGCTATGCAGTTGAGCTACGGACTCAAGCAGCACGGCATTCCCGCTCGTGTAGCGCATGTGGTCGAGATTCTCGACCAGGCCTACGAACGTTGCTCCGGATAGGCATCCGCCGACCCAGTTGCCCATCGCCGAGCGAGGCTCCGGCCAGTATCCTACCTTGGCCGGGGCCTGTTTGTGTCGCCGGCCCGCTATTGGTGGGTTGTTCGCCTGCAAGAGCCCGTGCTATAATGGCGCGAAATCATTAGGTAATCATACAGGGTGGGAACAAGGCCATGGAGGGAACGCTGCTAAGCCGGCCAGAGGCGCTGGCGCTTATCGAGGCGAAGATCAGCAACCGTAATCTAGTCAAGCATTGCCTGGCCGTCGAGGCGATTATGCGCGGCCTCGCGGAAAGGCTCGACGAGGACGCCGAACTATGGGCACTCGTCGGCTTGCTGCATGACGTGGACTACGATCTGACGGCCAAAGACCCGGCCCAACATACGTTGGTGGGCAGCCGCATGCTCGCGGAGATGGGCATACGCGAGGACGTGGTGCGCGCCGTGCTGGTACACAACGAGATCCACGGCGAGCCGCGGGTCAGCGCGATGGACAAAGCCTTATACTGCGCGGATGCCCTGAGCGGTTTGGTTACCGCGGCGGCGCTGATCCGCCCCGAGAAGAAGCTGGCTCCTGTCACGGTAGATTTCATAATGCGCCGCTTTGGGGAGAAGGCCTTCGCCAGGGGGGCGAACCGCGACCAGATACGCGCTTGCTCGGAGATTGGGCTTGAACTGGAGGACTTTATCGCCATAGGCTTGACGTCGATGCAGGGCGCCGCGGGCGATCTAGGGTTGTAGGCAGCGAAAAGCTGCCTGTTGGTGGTGAGGAACCCTCAAGCGACGAGGGTTCCTCGCGGTGAGGAGAGGTTGTTCGATGAGCGAGCGCACAGACGAGGCACTGAAGGCACTGCAGACCGTTGCCGAGGAAGTCAAGCGTTGTCAAAGATGTGGCCTGGGGAAGACTCGCTTCAAGGCCGTTCCGGGTGAGGGGCCGGCGGACGCGCGGATCATGTTTATAGGCGAGGCCCCCGGCTACCACGAGAACCAGCAAGGTAGGCCGTTTGTGGGCCAGGCCGGCAAGCTTCTGGAAGACCTGCTGGCATCCATCGGCCTTAAGCGCGAGGAAGTCTTCATCGCCAACGTCATCAAGTGCCGGCCGGCGGCGAACCGCGACCCGCTGCCCGCCGAGATCCAAGCCTGCGCTGCCTTCCTCGACAGGCAGATCGAGGCCATCAAACCCAAGATCATCGTCACCCTCGGCCGCTATTCGATGGCTCGCTATTTCCCCGGCCAGACGATCAGCCGCATCCACGGGGCACCGAAGAAGGGAAATGGGGTGGTCTACTATCCCGTCTACCATCCGGCTGCCGCTCTGCACCAGCCGAGCCTTCGCCAGGCCCTTGAGATCGACTTTCGCAAGATCCCCGAGATCATAGATTCCCTTCAACCTTACGAATCCGCTGAACCTGAATCGCTACCGATGGAGCAAATGAAGCTCCTTTAACTCACCTAGGAGGTTGCTTTTTGACG
>JAJZQK010000299.1 GCA_021847625.1 Chloroflexota bacterium | reverse complement strand
CGCTTGATCCAGTTGAGGAACGAGGTCGGCGTGCGCAGCTGCGCCTCGACGTTCACCCCCTGATAGCCAAAGACGGGGTCCTGCACGACCGGGCTGTACAATCTCGCGATATCCGCCCGCGAGAAGCCGGCATTGCGGTCGCCCGTCCACTGCATCGGCGTCCGCACCCCGGTGCGGTCGCCGAGGTAGACATTATCGCCCATGCCGATCTCGTCGCCGTAGTAGAGGATCGGGCTGCCGGGCATGGAGAGTAGAATGCTGTGCATCAGCTCGATCTGCCGCCGGCCGTTCTCCATGAGCGACGCCAGGCGGCGGCGGATGCCGATGTTGATACGCATGCGCGGGTCGCGGGCGTACTCCAGATACATATAGTCGCGTTCGGCGTCGGTCACCATCTCCAGCGTCAACTCGTCGTGGTTGCGCAGGAACATGCCCCACTGGCAGTTCTCCGGAATCGCCGGCATGTTCTCCATTATGTCGATCACCGGTCGGCGTTCCTCCCGCCGCAGGGCCATGAACAGCCGTGGCATCAGCGGGAAGTTGAAGGCCATGTGGAACTCGTCGCCATCGCCGAAATAATCGCGCACGTCCGCCGGCCACTGGTTCGCCTCCGCCAGCAGCACCGAACCGGGGTACTTCTCGTCGACGAAGCGCCGCACATCCTTCAGATAGGCATGCGTCTCCGGCAGGTTCTCGCAGTTGGTCCCCTCGCGCTCGAAGAGGTAGGGGACGGCGTCGCAGCGGAAGCCGTCGAGCCCCTGGTCCATCCAGAAGGAGAGCACGTTCAACATCTCCTGGCGTACCTCGGGGTTATCGTAGTTGAGGTCCGGCTGGTGGCTAAAGAAGCGGTGCCAATAGTGGGCGTGCGCCACCGGGTCCCACGTCCAGTTGGAGATCTCCGTGTCCACGAAGATGACGCGGGCCTCCTTGTACTTGTGGGGCTCGTCGCTCCACACGTAGTAGTCGCGCTTGGGCGAGTCCGGCGACAGCCGCGCTTCCTGGAACCAGGGGTGGCGATCGGAGGTGTGGTTCATCACGAGGTCGGCGATGACGCGGATGCCCATCTCGTGCGCCGAATCCAGGAAGAAGCGAAAGTCCTCCAGGGTGCCGTAGTCAGGCAGTACCTGGAAGAAGTCGGAGATGTCGTACCCGTCGTCGCGCAGGGGCGACTGGTACATCGGCAGCAGCCAGATGCAGTTCACCCCCAGGTCGCGAATATAGTCGAGCTTCTCGGCCAGGCCCCGGAAGTCCCCGATGCCGTCCGCGTTGCTGTCGCAGAACGACCGCACGGGCACCTCGTAGAAGATAGCGTCCTTGTACCAATCCTTATTTGCCGGTAGCAGCATACCCTCCACCCATCAAGCCAATGGTTGCAAGTTATATCGGCTTATCTCCGGCAGGCCGTGCCAGACCCCGCCCGCCGTCCGCCGTCGAGACTAGAAGCACGGCTCCTCGTAGTCCTTGTAGGTCCAAGGACTGATCGCGTAGATGGCCGCCGGCTCCAGGTTGGGATCCAGGCGGATCACCTGTTCCTCGCCCTTCCAAAGGGACTTCTCGTCGGTGATGAGTTCGTGCACCAGGTACTGATGGTCGGGCCTGATGCCGTACTCCCTGATAGGCACACGGATAGTAGAGTCGTGCGCCTTGAAGGGATCGAGGTTGACCGCGACGAGCACCGCGTTGCGTCGATCGAGCGTCATCTTACCATAAAATATTACGTCGTCGTCACTGGATTCATAGAAACGCAGATTCTCATACTCATGCAACGCCGGGTTGCTCTGGCGAATCTCGTTGACGCGGGTGATGTAGTCCTTGATGTTGCCCGGGCGGTTCCAGTCCCAGACCTTGTACTCGTACTTCTCCGAGTGCAGGTATTCTTCGCGACCCGGGATCGGCGTGTTCTCCACCAGCTCAAAGCCGTTGTAGATGCCGTAGAGCGAGGAGAGCGTCGCCGCCAGGGCCAGCCTCATCTTGAATGCCGGCCGGCCACCCTCCTGAAGTATGGGGGGTAGGATGTCCGGCGTGTTGGTGAACAGGTTGCCCCGCAGGTACTCCTTGTCCTCCGACTGCGTGAGCTCGGTGAAGTACTCGATCAGCTCCGGCTTGAAGTTGCGCCAGGTGAAGTAGGTGTACGACTGGCTGAAGCCGGCCTTCGCCAGCGCCTTCAACATCTTCGGGCGCGTGAAGGCCTCGGAGAGGAAGATCACGTCGGGGTGTTCGTCTTGGATCTCCCGAATCAGCCATTGCCAGAAGGCCACCGGCTTGGTGTGGGGGTTGTCGACCCGGAAGATATGCACGCCCCGCTCTATCCAGAAAAGGACGACGCTCTTCATCTCCTGCCAGAGGCCCTCGCGGTCCTCCGTGGCGAAGTTGAGGGGGAAGATGTCCTCGTACTTTTTGGGCGGGTTCTCCGCGTACTTGATGCTGCCGTCGGGCCGCTTGTAGAACCACTCCGAATGCTCGCGGACGTAGGGGTGGTCGGGCGAACACTGGATGGCGAAGTCGAGGGCCACCTCCATCCCCAGTTCGCGGGTCGCCTCCACGAAGCGCTCGAAGTCAGCGATGGTGCCCAGGGAGGGCTCGACGGCCTTGTGCCCGCCGTGCTCGTTGCCGATGGCGTAGGGGCAGCCGGGGTCGTTTGGCCCGGCCCAAAGGGCATTGTTCGGGCCCTTGCGGTTGGTAACGCCGATCGGATGGATGGGCGGCAGGTAGACGACGTCGAAGCCCATCCGCTTGATCTCCGGCAGCCGGGCCTCGCAATCCGCGAAGGTGGCGCTCTCGCCGAGGACCCTCCCCTGCGAACGGGGGAACATCTCGTACCAGGCGGCGAAGCGGGCCAACACCCTGTCGACGAACACCTCCAACTCACGATCGTACGTAGTCGAGGCCGAGCGGTCGGGGAAGGCGTGCATCAGGTCCAGCAGGTCCTGGCTCAGGGCGAGGCGCGTCCGTTCCGCCTCGTCGGCGGCCTCCCAGGCCCGGACGGTCTGGCGCAGGCGCTCCTTGCCGCTGCCCTCGGCCCGCTCGATCGCCTCTTGCACCAGTAGCTCACCCTCCAGGAGTTCGCTGGGCACCTCCATGCCGGCGTCGACCTTCTTCGCCAGGTCCTGCCGCCAGGAGCCGAAATCGTCCTTCCAGGCCTCGATAGTATAGACGTAGCGCGTATTCTCGGGCAGCGGGAAGGAGCCCTGCCAGCGGTCGTTGTCCACGTAGGTCATCGGCGTCTCCCGCCAGGCCGTCTCGTCCCAGCGGCGGTACTTGAGCGCGGCGCCGAGGACGTCGTGGCCCTCCTTGAAGATGTCGGCCCAGACCGTGAGGACGTCGCCCACCTCGCGCTTGATCGCGTAGCGGCCGCAGTCCAGCTCCGGGTAGACCCCTTCGATGACTACCGTCCTGACCTTCTCTACCAATGGCTTGCCCCTCCCTTCATACATCGCCATGGTGGTTTTACCACAGTCGGCTCCAGGCTTGCCAACACCGCGGGCCCCCGAGCGCGGGCGTCAGTCGTAGACGTGCAAGGTGGTGATCTTCGCCTTGCCGCTGCCGCGCTTGTTGGGGATGAGGGTCAGGCGCAGGTTGGTTACGCCCTTCAGATCCAGGCGCCAATCCTCGCGCTCGAAGGTGGCGCCCCCCGGGCTGAAGTTGTACTCCTGCACGAGGACGTGCCCGTAGGAGTCGCCCTCGTCGGCAGAGGCCTCGATGCGAATCTCTTGCGTGCGTTCGGCCTGCTCCTCCTCGACCTCGTAGACGATCCGCGAGACAAACTGGGGCTCGTCGAACTCGAGCTCGATTATCTGGGGCGTGTCGGCCTCGGCGGCCTCCCACCTAGTGCCGCCGCGGCCGCCCTCGGCGTCGAAGGCGTTCTCGATGGGGTGGTCGGGGTCCTCGGACGTGTAGAACACGAAGGCCTCCGCCGCCAGGTCGATCGTCCCGGGGTCCCTGGCGGGCTTGCGCTGCCGCTCGCTAAACGGGCGTTTTCTGATGTTGGTTCGTTCCTCGGAATCCATGGCGTTCCTCCCTCAAGGTGTCGAGTGTAGGTGGCTTACTTCCATTGTAACAAGAAGCCCGCCGCCTCAACACCAGGCGAGCGGGCGGCGAGAGGAATGGTGAGGCAGCCGGCTCGGCGCCGGCCAGGCGGCAGGCCACAAGGGCCTGCCCTACGTGTCCGCGGTAAGTCATCAGCCGCCCTGTAGGGCAGGGGCTTGTCCCCTGCCGCCCCGTCATTTCCCTCGCCCCTTTGGGGAGAGGGGGATTGGCCGGCCTTGACGCCGATTGCTCGGCCGCGGCCGTTCCCCCCGAGCCCGCCATATGGTAAAATAACCTCCGCGGAGCGGTATCTGAGAACGGAAGGGGACTCATTGAGAGAAGCGCGCGCCACAGAAAAGGTCAAGAAGCCGGGCATCATCGACACGCTCAGCGCCGGTTTCGATATCGTCAACCGTCGGCCGTGGATCCTGGCCTTGCCGGTCCTCTTGGATTTGCTCCTCTGGCGAGGGCCGCAGATCTCGGCCCAGCCGTTCCTGCAGGGCACTCTGAACAACTATCAGGCGGCGCTTGCCTCGGGCGACCAGCTGGTCGCGCCCAGCGGCCAGAACATACAGAGCCTGACCCAGATGGCCGACGCGGCCGTGGCCGGCTTCAACATGCTGACGCTCCTCGTGCTCAACATCGCCAGCGTCCCCAGCACCATGGGCTCACGGCCGATCGACACGACAGCCATCATCACCGTCAACAACGGCGTCAGCTTCTTCTTGCTCCTGATCATCTTGGAGATCGTAGGGGTGCTGCTGAGCTCCGTCTACTACGGCGCCATCGCCCAGCAAGTCCGTGACGGCAGGGTCGACTTCTCGCGTCTCTTCGCGAGTCTCAACTGGTACGTCATCCACATGTTCACGCTCCTGTTGATCCTGATCGGGGTGAGCCTCGCCTTCGGCGTCGTGCTGTCGCTGGTGGTGGGGGCGGGGGCGCTGCTGGGAGGGCTGTTCCTGCAGGCCGCGGTCGGCGTCGCCGGCACGGTGGCTTATCTGCTGGTCGTGTGGGCGCTGCTCTTCTTGTTCTTCGCCGTCGACGCCATCGTCGTTAGCGAAGTGGACGCGCGGCGTGCTATACTTAACAGCGCATTAGTAGTAGGAAAGAATTTCTGGCCAGCCTTGGCGCTGATCTTCCTGGTGTTCCTCATCACCTCGGGAATGCAGATCATTTGGTCCACCCTCGGCGACTCTCAGCTGGGTGTGGTTGCCGGCATACTAGGCAATGCCTATGTTGCCAGCGGACTGGCCGCCGCCAGTATGCTCTTCTATCAAA